>SKFV01000114.1 GCA_007117785.1 Pseudomonas sp. | reverse complement strand
TCTCAGTAGCGCCAGCCAGGCCAGTGGGCTGGTGATTCTCCCTGCCGGGGTGCAGGTCAAACCGGGTGATCTGCTCGACTACCTGCCTTTCACCGGCTTGCTGTCCTGAGCAGGCAATGAACGCCCCCGCATAATATTTGATAGCAATCTTTGCTGGGGTCTTCAGCCCAACCCGTGTAGGGTAAATAGGAGAATATAGAACTACGCTTATGATAAATCGAAAAAAATCGATCATGCTTTGAATCACAACGGAGGTTACCAGTGAACAACGCCGAACTTCAGGCCCTGAAAGAACGCTACGTTGCCGCCGGGGCTGCAAGCCCCAACGAACACTTTGCCGCACATGCCGAGAACGCCATCATTCACGATGCCGACGGCAATCGCTTTATCGATTTTGCGGGGGGTATCGGTGTACTGAATATCGGTCATCGTCATCCCAAAGTGGTGGCTGCAGTGAAGGCGCAACTGGACAAGGTTATGCACACTTGCCAGACGGTCATGCCCTATGAGGGCTATGTGCGTGTTGCTGAAGCGCTGAGCAAGATTTCTCCGGTCCGTGGCCACGCCAAGGTCATGCTGGCCAACTCCGGTGCTGAAGCGCTGGAAAATGCCGTAAAGATCGCCCGTGCTGCCACCGGACGCACGAATGTCATCTGTTTTGACGGTGGCTACCATGGCCGTACCTTCATGACCATGGCCATGAACGGCAAGGTCAAGCCCTATCAGGGCGACTTTGGCCCCATGCCCGGCACTGTGTTCCGCGCACCCTATCCGGTTCCCTACCATGGTGTGGACGAAGAAGAAGCTCTGCGCGGGCTGCGCATGACGTTGCGCACCGACTCTGCCCCGGAGAGCACCGCCGCCATCTTTATCGAGCCGGTACTTGGCGAAGGTGGTTTCTACGCTGCCTCTCCCAGCTTTCTCAAGGCGGTACGCGAGATTTGTGACGAGCACGACATCCTGATGGTGGTGGACGAAGTACAGAGCGGCTTTGGCCGTACCGGCAAGATGTTTGCCATTGAACACAGCGGCGTAGAGCCGGATATGATGACCATGGCCAAGAGCATGGCTGATGGCATGCCGATCTCTGCCATTGTCGGCACTGACAAGCTGATGGATAGCTCAGGACCGAATTCACTGGGTGGCACCTACACCGGTAGCCCGGTGTCCTGTGCCGCAGTGCTGGCAGTGATGGATGTATTCGAAACCGAAGATATTCTGGGCAAGTCACAGCGTCTGGGTGACAAGTTGGCCAAGCGCTTTGCCGATTGGCAGGAACGCTTCCCTTTTGTCGACAATGGCCGCAACCTGGGCGCCATGGCTGCCTTTGAGTTGGTTGAAGACAAGAAAAGCCGCAAGCCCCGTGCCGACATGGCCGCCGCCATTACCGCTAAGGCCAAAGAGAAAGGCTTGATCCTGCTCAGCTGCGGCATGCACGGCAACACCATCCGCTTCCTGATGCCTGTGACCATCGAAGATGAGTTGCTGGAAGAGGGTCTGGCGATTGTTGAAGGTGCCCTGCAAGATCTGGCGTGAGCCCGGACTTGCTCAGTTGCACATGACGTTGCGGTCACGGCATGCCGTGACCGTGCGCCTGCAGCAGAGAACACAACCAAAGTTCGTCCCCTGCAACTGAATGAACACCGTCAAAACGGCGTAAAAGATCAGGCAGGGGATACGCATTGCGTTGCTGCGACTCACCGCATGCCAGCAAATGAACAACGTAGCAGGGTGCACGGCACGCCGTGCCCCCTGCGGCATCTGATCCGACACCATCCCCGGTCAAACGACCTGTTCCCCGTTACACTCGTGGTTTTTTGCTCTTCTCCGCCTGCTGCTGGCGGTCACTGCCATCAGACTCACGCTTGCCCTTCTTGAACTGCCGTTTGCGCTCAGCAGCCAGCTCTGCTTTCTTTGCCTGCGCTGCCGCAACCTCGGCTTGTTCAAGACGGATCATTGCCGGAGTTTCCATGCTGATGCGACCCATTTTCCCCGCACGCAGCTCATTGATCAGCATTTCACAAATCCGGTTCATATCGACGCGGCCACCGCTGCGGATGGCACCCCGGCGCACACCGGCTTGCTCCAGGATCTCAAGCTCGCTATCTGCCAGGTGTTCAAGATCAAAGTGACTGCGCAACAGCTCGGGGTAGGCTTGGCGCAGATAATCAATCACAAAGAACCCCACATCATCGAATGCCATGGCCGTGTTCTTGATGGCACCGGTGGCCGCCAGCCGATAACTGCTGTTGGGGTTTTCAATTTTCGGCCAGAGGATACCCGGTGTATCCAGCAACACCACGCCATCGCCCAGATTGATGCGCTGCTGGTTTTTCGTTACCGCCGGCTCATTGCCCGTGCGCGCAATGGTTCGCTCGGCCAGAATATTGATCAGGGTGGACTTACCGACATTGGGAATGCCAACAATCATCACCGTGATATTTTTGCCCTTGGCAATCTTGTCCGGCGCCATCTTGCGGCACAGCTCGACCAGCTGGCGAATGCGCCCCGGCTCATCCGTCGTGGTTGGAAAAGTCTTTACCCCGCGCTCCTGCTCGAGCCAGGTCTGCCACTCAGCGGTTACCTGCGGATCGGCCAGATCACTCTTGCTGAGGACCTTGATGCAGGGCTTGTCACCGCGCAGGCTGGCAATCGCCGGATTTTCACTGGAACAGGGAATACGCGCATCCAGTACTTCAATCAACAGGTCGACCTGCGGCATGACTTCGCTGATCGCTTTCTGCGCCTTGTGCATATGACCGGGATACCACTGGACTGCCATTCGCCTGCCACCTTGAAAAGTATCAAAAAACCCCGCCGCAGCGGGGTTTGTCAGTCGTCCGTTCAGGCGGACTGCACGGCGCTCTTGATCAGCGTCTGCAATTCACCGGACTCTTGCATCTCGATGATGATGTCGCCACCACCCACCAGCTCGCCATTGATCCACAGCTGCGGAAACGTCGGCCAGTTGGCGTATTTCGGCAGTTCGGCACGGATATCCGGATGCTGCAGAATATCGACATAGGCAAACTTCTCGCCACAGCTCATCAACGCCTGTACTGCACGTGCGGAGAAACCGCACTGGGGAGCATTGGGCGCACCTTTCATGTAGATGAGTACCGGGTTGCTGCTAACCTGTTCTTTGATGGTTTCGATGGTATCCATGATGCTCCTCACACGGCTGATTCAGGTCCGGCTGTTGCCGGGCAATTTCGCATTATACGTCATTGCCCGGCAGGCTTCACCTGCACGGCCCATGTGGGCTTTACTCAGGCAGCGATCACCTCGATCGGAACGCCATTGACCGCTGCATTGCCGGTTACCGCATCGATCAGCAGCTCGTCAGTCAGATCATTCGCACTGACCCCGGCATGGGCGCGGGCGACATCCTGCTGCACACCCTCGCGGTCATGCCCCCAGCCATGCGGCAAGCTGACCACGCCAGGCATCATGGCATCGCTGGCAGTGACCATGACCTGCAGTTCAGCCACCCGCGAACGCACACTGACCAGTTGCCCGTCGACCAGCTGACGCTGCTGCATATCGTCAGGGTGCATCAACAACTGGTGCCTTGGCTTGCCTTTGACCAGGCGTTGAAAGTTGTGCATCCAGGAGTTATTGCTGCGCACATGCCGGCGGCCGATCAACAGCAGCTGGCCATCAGCAACAGGCTGACGAAGGCTCTCGGCAAAGCGTTGCAAATCATCCAGCATGGCTGCCGGAGCCGCTTCAATATGGCCACTGGCTGTTTGCAAACGCGTCAGCAGGCTCGGCTGCAAGGGGCCAAGATCAATCCCATGCGGGTGCTGCTTGAGCACTTCCAGGCTGATACGCTCAGCGTAGGGGCCAACCTGCAGACCTTGATCGATCATCTCGGCCGGCGGCATGGTGTCGCGCGCCTGCTCACCTTTTCGCCGGGCAAAGGCCTGACCCAGACCAACGAAGATTTCCCAGTCGTGCAGGCTACCTTCCGGCTTGGCAAATACCGGCTGGTTATAACGGGTCACATTGCGCACGGCAAAACTGTTGAAGGTGATATCGTAGTGGTCATGTTCCAGCGGCGAGGTGGGTGGCAGAATAAAGTCTGCATGCCGCGTGGTTTCATTGATATACAGGTCAACGCTGACCATGAAATCCAGCCCGTCCAGGGCTTCGTCCAACTGTCGACCGTTGGGCGTCGACAAAACCGGATTACCGGCGGAGGTAATCAGCGCGCGTACCTGGCCATCACCCGGTGTCAGCATTTCTTCGGCCAGCGCCACCGAGGGTATCTCACCATTGAATTCCGGCAACCCGGATACCCGGCTGCGCCACTGATCGAAGTGCCCCGGCTTGCTCATCCTTGTAACGTCAAAGGCAGCCTCGGTGAGCATGGCCCCACCAACGGCATCGAGACGCCCGGTCACCAGGTTGATCAACTGGATCACCCATTGGCAAAGGGTGCCATAGGCTTGCACTGAAACGCCCATGCGGCCGTAGCAAACAGCGCGTTCAGCGGCAGCAAATTCCCGGGCAATCCGCAGGATGTCAGCAGCAGCAATGCCACAGACCGGAGCCATACGCTCGGCATCAAAGTCTGCTATGGCTTCACGCACCTGCTGCAGACCCTGAGTCTGCGCCATCACCGGATTATCCCGCGTCAGGCCCTCGGCAAACAGGGTATGCAGGATCGCCAGCAAGAAAGCGGCATCGGTTCCCGGACGGATAAACTGATGCTCATCAGCCACTTCCGCCGTTTCACTGCGGCGCGGGTCAACGACCAGAAGCTTGCCGCCCCGCTGCTGGATCGCCTTAAGGCGCTTTTTCACATCCGGCACGGTCATGATACTGCCATTGGACGCCAACGGATTGGCACCGAGCATAAGAAAATAATCGGTATGGTCGATGTCCGGGATCGGGATCATCAACATGTGACCATACATCCAGAGTGACACCAGATGATGCGGCAACTGGTCAACCGAGGTCGCCGAAAAGCGCTGACGAGTGCGCAGTTGCCCCAGAAAATAGTTGCTGTGGGTCATGGAGCCAAAGTTGTGCACGTTGGGGTTGCCCATATAGACCGCGACAGCGTTCCTGCCATGCGCCGCCTGGATTGTCTGCAAACGCTCGGCAATCTCGGCAAAGGCATGCTCCCAGTCGACTGGCTGCCACTCTCCGTCGACCTTTTTCATCGGTTGGCGCAAGCGCTGGGGATCGGTATGCAGGTCCTGCAAGGCGGTCGCCTTGGGACAGATATGCCCTCGACTGAAGGGATCATGCGGGTCACCCTTAATTGACACAATCTCTTGCTCGTCGGTTTCAATGGCCAGGCCGCAGATGGCCTCACACAGGTGACAGGCGCGGTAATGGGTAGTTGTCATGGTATTTTTCGTTATCTAGGTGGCTCACGGATGCCTGACAATAGGCCTGAAACATGCTGACTACCAAGTCTCATGGCACACTTATTCACTGATTGAATCCCCGGATATTTGCCTTAAGGCGGATTTTCCCTATAAGATCGCTGCTTCTCTTTTTTGGGTCTGTCTGATACTTGGCTTCAGAGCCACGGTAGTAGAGCTGTTTCCGCTATCAGGCCAACCCGCTTTCAGGTAGTCCCGTGATGACTGTACGACATTTTCTTTCGTTGATGGATCTGAGCACAGCTGAGCTCAACACCCTGCTCAAACGGGCAGTGGAGCTCAAGGCGCTGCAACGCCAGGGCGTTATCTACGAGCCGCTGAAAAACCGCGTGCTGGGCATGATCTTCGAAAAAGCGTCGACTCGTACCCGGGTATCCTTTGAAGCCGGCATGATCCAGCTGGGTGGCCAAGCCATTTTCCTCTCGCCGCGAGATACCCAGCTGGGCCGTGGCGAGCCGATCGAAGACAGTGCCAAGGTGCTCTCGCGCATGTGCGACGCCATCATGATTCGCACCTTTGCCCATGAGACGCTGGATACCTTTGCCGCCCACTCGCGGGTGCCGGTGATCAATGGCCTGACAGACGATCTGCACCCTTGCCAGCTGCTGGCTGACATGCAGACCTTTATGGAACACCGAGGCAGTATTCAGGGCAAAACCGTTGCCTGGGTTGGTGATGGCAATAATATGT
>SKFV01000237.1 GCA_007117785.1 Pseudomonas sp. | reverse complement strand
CCGCTGACCAACTGCAGGTCACGGGTAATACGCTGAACTTCCTGCAGTACCGGCATGCGGAAAATATCGCCCTCTTCCACCTTCAGCAGGATGGTTACCTTGTTGCTGGCAGCAAAGGAGTCCCGGTAATTTTCATGGACACTGATGTAGGGGTGATTGTGCGGCACCATGTCACTGAATACAGTGCGTACATCAATACGGAACAGGTTGACCGCCATCAACAGGGTGCTGATGATTATCAGTGCCGTCACCACGGTTCGGTGACGAATACAAAAGGCGGAAAAATCAGTAGCGAAGCGGGTGGACATTATTCGATCTCCTCAGTCGGCCAGGGCTGCCATTGACCGTTGCTGACCAGCCCAAGGCGTTGACCGGCAAGAGCCAGGCCCGCAGAAGTGGGCACCCATTGGGTGAAGTAAGTTTTATCGATACCGCTGACTAGGCTGGGCTCCCAGGGCCCGTTTGCCTCAGACGCAGCAAACACCTGCCCCTGATCGGCGCTTGCCAGCCAACGACCATCAAAATAGATGACATCAAATAGGTGATCAGTAGTGATTGCCGCATGGGTCTGCCAGGTTTCACCACTATCAGTACTAGCCAGTAGCAAACCGCGATTACCGACAGCAACGGCCTGACCATTTCTGAAATGCACCTGCCGCAAGCTTTCTTCAGCCAGTATCTGGCGCTCCCAGGTTTGCCCACCGTCAGCGGAAAACAGCAAGGTTCCGAACTCTGCTGCGATCCAGTAACGCCCATCGTCCGATCGCGCCAGGCCGTTCAGGGACAAGTCCTCATCGAGTGAAAGGTCGGTCCATTCAAGCCCCAGGCTATTCAACCGGAACAGTGCCCCCGCTTCCCCAACGATCCAGAAATGGTCATCAAAAAACTCAACGGCCAGCAGCTTACCCGCCCAGTCCGGGACTGGCAGGTTGTAACCCGTCCACTCTCCAGCAAGAATTTGCTGGGCATAAACCCTGCCCTGATTACCAACGATAACCCTGACACCGTCCGGACTCACCGCCGTGGCCTGCATATTCTGCCGACCTGGCAAGTCAATTCGCTCCCAGCTCAAGCCGGCATCGGGGGTTTGCAACACCACACCCTCACCGCCAACAAACCAAGTGAAATCACCTTTACTGGCTCCGCCATAAAAGCGATCGCGAGACTCAACAAGTTGCCGCTCGAGTGGTGACTGATCAACTTTCATTTCGATAAAAGCGGCGGCATAAGCAAGTGATGCGATCAGCAACCATGGACTCAGGCGTCCCAACCACCCCAGGAGAAACGTCATCATGCGGGAGCCCCCTGTGCCTGCCGGCTATCATGCTGACGACGCAACCAGCGATAACTGTGCCCGCCCAATTCAGCACCGGTAAGCGACTCTGCGAGCTGAATCACCGGAACCAGGTCAATCGCATCCAGGTTGGTTTGATAACCCATGCTCTGCAGCATCAGCGCCAGGTCTTCAGTGGCCAGGTTGCCACTGGCACCGGGCGAAAAGGGGCAGCCGCCAAGCCCACCAATGGAGCTGTCAAATTCGCGAATGCCCAGCTTCAAGGCTGCCAGTACATTGGCCAGTGCCATGCCACGAGTATCATGGAAGTGACATGACAGACGGTCGGCGCCATGTTCATCGATCAGCGCAGACATCAAACGGCTGACCTGAGACGGATTTGCCGCACCTATGGTGTCAGCAATAATCACCTTGGCAGCACCCGCGGCAAACATATCGCGCGCGAGTCTCAGCACTTCACTCTGGGACGTAGGGCCTTCGTATGGGCACTCGAAGGCCACCGCCACATACGCCTGACCTTCAATACCATCTGCCAGACAACGCGCCATGATGTCGGCACACACCTGACGGGTTTGATCCAGGCTCATACGAATATTTTTCTGGTTCATGGTCTCGGTGGCGGACAGCACCACATTGACTCGACGACTCCCTGCAGCCATCGCCATTTCAAAGCCACGCTGATTCGGTACCAAAGCGGCATAGGCGACCTCTTCAGGGATGGGTAATTGCGCCAAGAGCTGATCAGTGCCAGCCATCTGAGGTACCGCTTTGGGAGAAACAAAACTACCGGCTTCTAACGAACGTATGCCTGCATCAATCAGCGCGTTGACCAACTGCAGGCGCTGTTCAACTGTCAGCACCCGTGACTGGATCTGCAAGCCATCGCGGGGACCAACTTCATTGATCACAACATGATTATTCATCGCCATTACCCCACCACGGCCAGAGACTTGAGTTCAGCTATGTGTTCTGCGCTATAGCCCAGGGCACGCAACACCTCATCGGTATGCTGGCCGAGCATCGGTGGTGCGCTGTAGGTATCGCTGCTGTCCGTTGATAGCTTGATCGGATTACCCGGGGCTTTAACCGACCCCCCCTGCGGGTGAGGAATATCAACCACCATGCGCCGATGGAGCACCTGAGGATCGCTGAGGGCTTGAGAAAATTTGTTGACCGGGGCACATGGCACCCGTACACGAGACAGTTGCTCGACCCAGTAATCGGTCGACTGAGTAGAAAAAGCCTGGTTTAGAATGCCTTCGATGGTTGCTTGTGCTGCTAACCGCCCCGGCTGTCCGCGATACTCAGGCAAACGCAGTGCGTCGATGTCAAGTAACTCGACCAGGTTGTCCCAAAAAGAATCAAAAATGACCGCAATAATGACAAAGCCATCGGCGGTGGTGAAGGTGTTATAGGGCACATGAACAAAGTGCCCATTGCCCAAAGGTGTTGGGTCCTCACCACTGAGAAAGTGCATAGTGGCCATGTAATTGAGCATACTGATCTGGCAGTCCAACATGGAAATATCCACATGCTGGCCTTTGCCACTGCGATGCCGGGCCAGCAATGCCGCCTGGACCCCCATCACCGCAAACATGCCACCGCCCAGGTCACCGATCGGAATACCGGCACGGGTCGGTTGCGAAACATCCTGACCGGTGATCGACATACCGCCGCCAATGCCCTGTACTACCTGATCAAATGCCGGCCGCTGGTAATTTGGCCCGTCCTGACCGAAGCCACTGACCGAGCAGGTAATAATGGCGGGATTTATCTGGCTAAGATGCGCAAAGTCGATTTTGAGTTTCTGTGGCACCCCGGCACTGAAGTTATCCAGCACCACATCTGCTTTTTTTACCAGATCATAGAATACCTTCAAGCCAGCATCAGGCTTCAGGTCAATGCAGATGCTTTTCTTATTTCGATTGAGGGTAAGAAAGTAGGCACCCATGCCTTTGAAAGAATTTTTTGGATCTGCGGCTAACAGTCCACGCGTCCCCTCTCCTTTCAACGGTTCTACCTTGATCGTGTCAGCCCCAAGATCGGCCATGATCATTCCGGCATAGGGACCTGACAACATATGGGTCAGATCCAGGATACGGACACCTTCTAATGGCTTGCTCATTTTTATTCGGCCCTTGCAGGTTTTAAGTGTTTACAACACCTTCAGCAAGAGCAGTGCCAATTATTTCAAATTCTTTATATTTTTTATAAACCTCTGTTTTAAATAAATAAAATAATTCATCGCCATCGTCTTTCGAGCACTATCATTAAGCCATCCTTTCAAACTGAAATAACTGTTTTTTCATGATGAAATAAATCGCGCAAAAAAAACCCGCTCAACAAGGAGCGGGTAAACACACAGGGAGCATACAACTACTTCAGGACATTCTCACCGCTCATGAATACATACACGCGTTCAAACTTTCCATCGCGTACATACCAGAAATTACAGTTAGAAAGTTTGACTTCATTGCCCTGATGATCTTTCAGGTAGACGTTGAAGCGAGCACAAACCGTTTGCGTTTTTTCATCGGCTGCACATTCAAAATCACCATGCCAGATGTCCTGGTAGGTCGAAAACAAACCCTCAAACATTTGTCGCACACCCGCTACGCCATCATGAGTAATAGGGTCCGTTTGAACTGTAAACTGGGCATCTGGATGGAAACAGGCCAGCACTTGCTCCATATTCTTTTGATCAACATTGGCAAAGTACTGCTGAGTGGCCAAATCAATCAGCTGTTCACGGTTGAGTTGCGTCATTGTCATTATCTCCAGTTCATCTAGCGTTATCAGTGTCAGCCAATGGCGTGAAAAACGTCATCACGCGGCACTTCGGGGGATGGATAAGCTTTTTTGCTATGGCTTAGGCCCAGCTCAAGCACCATTTCACAGAGTTTGTAGCTGACCTGGCCGGGATTGATTACCGGAACAGTCAGCTGCTCAGAAAGATAGGCATGAGACTGATGCATCGTGGTTGAGCCCAGCACGATCACATCGGCACCATCTTCATCGATAGCTTTTTGGGCCTGCTCCAGCAAGCGGGCGAAGACTACCTCTTCCTTGCCCGCAAGCAGCTCAGCCAGGTCTGGTCGTGTCTTGATCGATCGCATAGACGCCAATCTCGGCCACAACTGGTACTCGGTCAGGGTTTTCTTGTATAAAGGAAACCACTCATCCCACATGGTAATGATCGAAAAGCGATGCCCAAGCAGACAAGCCATGTGAAAGCTGACGGCACCCGGCGCAATCACCGGAATCTGCAAACGTGAACGCAAGGCACTAAGTCCTGAATCACTCACGGTATCGATGCAAACGGCTGCATAACCTTCCTCCTGCGACCGCAGACCAGCTTCAACCACACTCATATCCATAAGCAACATATCGTAGTAACTGTCGCCCAGCGCTGCACCGGCCTTGACGGCCTCAAAGTCGACCTGATAACCCGGCATAACCAGCGTGTCAGGTAGCTGGGATGCACGGTTGGCCACACCTGCCGCGTCCATGGGGATCGGTATGATCACTTTTATTTTTCTTTTCATGCGTTCTCCTCGCGGTTTGCATACCAGACCCAAAGCAAACGTAATGCCAAGCTCGCCATCGAACCCCGAACTAAACGGCAAGGTACTGATTGCAAAGGATAAATTTCGCTTCCAGGGCAAGAACCACCGCAGACTGATTACACAACAAGACATTCAGGATGAAACGCTCGCTTTCAGACTGAACGCTAAACGTAAATCAACAGAACCAATACACTCAGCAGAATCAGGCCAATCCCCAACCATTCATTGCGGCGGATACGCTCACCAAACAAACACCAGGTCAGTATCAGACTGAAAAGAAATTCAACCTGCCCCAGCGTTCTGACCAATGCAGGATTTTGCAGACTCATTGCGGTAAACCAACCGATTGAACCCAAGGCACTGCAAAGACCGACAAATGTACCCCAGCGCCAATAACGTATGACTTTCCGAAACGTGTCTGCCTCGCGCAATATCAACCAGCAAGTGACAATAAACATCTGCAAGCAGACCATAACTGCCAGAACCAATGCAGCAGACCGGAGCGGTGTTAGCCCGGTCAACTGACTGGACTGATAGACCGCGAGCGCCGAAACAGCGAAGCAAAACCCACAGAACAGGCCCAGAGCGGTCACTGGAGTAACCCATGCCCGCCATTGACGGGCATGCTGCGGCAGGACCAGAAGAACAATACCGACAACCCCGATCAGCACCGCCACCCAACCAGCCAGTGGCAAAGGCAAGCCGAGTAACAAAGCACCAATCACTGCTGTCTGTAACGCCTCGGTTTTGCTGAAAGTAGAACCAACGGCAAAATTGCGCCAGGCAAAAACCTTGATCAGTGCCCAGGTACCCATAATCTGGGTGACACCTCCGAAGAGTATCCATGCCCAGGCATGGCGACTGAGTCCGCTCACATCGGACCAGCCGCCCTGGTGAAACCAGAGATAGAATAAAACCCAGGGCAACCCATACAGATAGCGGGTATATGTTGCCCCCATGGCACTCATATCCCGACTCAGGTGCTTTTGTGCCGCCGTGCGCAAAGCCTGCATCAGAGCAGCGAGAAGTGTGAAATAGACCCAGAGCCAGGCTGTATCAGCCACTGTTCAGGCACCTTGCAGGGTTCAAAACTCCACCACAAGCTTGCCCATGTGGGCACCACTGGCCAGCCGCAAAAAAGCTTCATCCAACTGGTCGATGGCATAGATGCGGTCAATAACCGGCATGACGTTCGGTTGCCCTTCCAGTGCATGCATCAGCGCTTGCATTGAGCT
>SKFV01000258.1 GCA_007117785.1 Pseudomonas sp. | reverse complement strand
GAATTGCGTGAATTGACTGCAGAGAGATCACGCCTTCTGACTATTCTGGCACCCGAGAACCCGCGTGTGCGCATCCTTGACGCACAGATTGCACGACTTGAAAGCCTGGTTTCGGAACAAACCGCGGCGTCGATTCAGCAGGGTGACGATGATACGCGAGCCGGTTGAACCCACTGGGTGGCCCTGTGCGCAGGCACCGCCATAGATGTTGACTTTGCTGTGGTCGAGACCATGCTCACGCATGGCCAGCATGGTGACCATGGCAAAGGCTTCATTGATTTCGAACAGGTCGACGTCGTCCTTGCTCCAGTCGGTCTTGTTGAACAGGTTGCGCATGGCGCCGACCGGGGCCAGAGTGAATTCACTCGGATCCTGGCTCTGGGTGGCGTGGCCGACAATGCGCGCCAGGGGTTTGAGACCGCGCTTGGCGGCTTCAGCGGCGGTCATTATTACCAGCGCGCTGGCACCGTCAGAGATCGAGCTGGCATTGGCGGCCGTGATACTGCCATCTTTCTTGAACGCCGGCTTGAGGCCGGGAATCTTGTCCAGGTTGGCCTTGTGTGGCTGCTCGTCATCCTTGACCACGACATCACCCTTGCGGGTGCTGACGGTGACCGGAACGATCTCGCTGTCCAGACTACCGCTTTCGATTGCGGCCTGGGCGCGTTTCAGCGACTCGATGGCATACGCGTCCATATCTTCACGGCTGATACCGTATTGGTCGGCAGTATCCTGAGCAAAAGAACCCATCAGGCGGCCGGTGGCGGCATCTTCCAGGCCATCAAAGAACATATGGTCCTTGATCTGACCATGACCCATACGCAAGCCGCCGCGGGCCTTTTCCATCAAGTAGGGGGCGTTGGACATGCTTTCCATGCCGCCCACCAGCATGACCTGGTTGCTGCCGGCTTTCAGGTTGTCATGTGCCAGCATCACGGCTTTCATGCCCGAGCCGCAGAGTTTGTTAATGGTGGTGCAACCGGTGCTGGCGGGCATGCCGGCCTGCAGGCTGGCCTGGCGGGCGGGGCCCTGTTTTAGCCCGGCTGGTAGCACGCAGCCCATAATGACTTCCTGCACATCGTCAGCTTTGATACCGGCGCGGGTGATTGCTTCGCGCATGGCGACGGCGCCCAGTTCTACTGCGCTGAGAGCAGCCAGGCTGCCTTGAAAGCCACCCATGGGGGTGCGCGCACCACTGACAATAACGATATCGTTATCCGACATGCTGATACTCCTGATACATGACTGTTATGTTGGTTTCGGTCATAAATTGTACACTATATCATTGGCCTGATTTTAGCCGACCCCTAAACAGGGGTAGAATTCTGGTGTACTTTAGGCTGTTAAAAGCCCTGCTCCAAGCGGCAGAGGCTATTGTAATCACAACGCTTACTCGGCCCAACAATCTCAACAACAGGTAGGTCACGATGCTCAATACACGCGTACTCAAACCCGCAGATGAAGCCCACTCCACACCGCTATTGATCAAGAGTCTTCTGCTGTCTGGCCGCCGCTATGAAAGTAGCCAGGAAATCGTCTACCGCGACATCAGCCGCTATGACTACACCACCTTCAATCAACGCATCTGTCAGTTGGCCCATGCGCTGACCAAGGCTGGGGTGAAAGCGGGGGATACCGTGGCAGTGATGGACTGGGATAGTCATCGCTATCTGGAGTGCATGTTTGCGGTACCCATGATTGGTGCAGTAATGCATACTATCAATATCCGCCTGTCGCCCGAACAGATTCTCTACACCATGAACCATGCCGAAGACATCTTCGTGCTGGTCAACAGCGAGTTTGTGCCCATCTACAAGGCGATCGAAGGCCAGTTGACCACGGTAGAGAAGACCATCCTGCTGACCGATGAGGCAGACAAGACGGCAGACCTACCCAATCTGGTGGGTGAATACGAAGCGCTTCTGGCGGCTGAGCCGACTACCTATGAGTTTGCCGATTTTGATGAAAACTCGGTCGCGACTACTTTCTATACTACCGGCACCACGGGCAACCCCAAGGGTGTGTATTTCACCCATCGCCAACTGGTATTGCACACCCTGACCCAGGCCGGCTCCATGGGGGCGCTGGATACAGTTCGGCTGATCGGTAATCGTGATGTCTATATGCCAATCACGCCAATGTTCCATGTGCATGCCTGGGGTATCCCCTACACCGCCACCCTGTTGGGCTTGAAGCAGGTTTATCCGGGCCGTTACGAGCCGGAACTGCTGATGAAGCTGATCAAGCAGGAAAAGGTCACTTTCTCCCATTGCGTGCCGACCATCCTCGGTATGTTGTTGAATACGCCGAGTGCCAAAGAGCATGACTTTGGTGGCATGAAGGTCATTATTGGTGGCAGCGCGCTGAATCGCAGTCTGTACGACACGGCTAAGGCCAAAGGTATGGAACTGACGGCTGCCTATGGTATGTCGGAAACCTGCCCTTTGATTTCCAGTGGTTATATCAATCACGAGTTAGAAGCGTCCAGTGAAGATGATCGCGCCAAGGCACGTATCAAAGCTGGCTTGCCGGTACCTTTGGTCGAGGCCCGTCTGATGGATCCTGAAGGTAACTTCTTGCCTCACGATGGCACTACCCAGGGCGAGCTGGTATTACGTGCTCCCTGGCTGACACAGGCCTATTTCCGTGAGCCTGAGAAGAGTGCCGAGCTGTGGCAGTACGGTTGGCTGCATACCGGTGATGTGGCGACTATTGACCAGCACAGTGCAATTGAGATCCGTGATCGCATCAAGGATGTTATCAAGACAGGTGGTGAGTGGATTTCTTCGCTGGAACTGGAAGACCTGATCAGCCAGAGCCCCGCCGTCGCTGAAGTGGCCGTGGTCGGGGTGCCTGATCCGCAATGGGATGAGCGTCCTTTTGCTTTGGTGGTTGCGGCCCAGGGCAAGGACGTATCTGCCAAGGTGATCAGTGACCACCTGAAAGGCTATGTCGATGAGGGGCGCATCAATAAATGGGCGATTCCCAGCCAGATTGCCGTGGTCAGCGAAATTCCCAAGACCAGCGTCGGCAAGCTCGACAAGAAGCGCATCCGTGGTGAGATTGCCGAATGGCAAAAAAACAACGAACCTTTCCTCTCTTCTCTCTGATGTCGTGGTAAACACCGGCCCCCTGACAGCCAATGCCGTCAGGGGGCCGTTTTTTTCCGATCAGTGGTCTTCACCCATAGGGGTGGTTTCGATATAGTGTCGCGCTTCGAGTCAGCACCTCTGCCTGTCTCGACTTCCCGGACTTACCAAAAACTACACCGGTCCTGCTACGTCACTCTTGCGTGCCGACTTACCGGTGCGCTCGCGTGCGCGTTGGCCAGATCGGGAGGCGATGAGTGCAATGAAACAACGTATTATTACTACCCTGGCAGCCAGTCTGCTGTTGGCCAGTGCCGCTCAGGCAAACAATCCCGATGACCTGGGTCGCTCGCTGACCCCGATTGGCGCTGAGCGTGCCGGCAACGCAGCGGGAACCATCCCCGAGTGGACCGGTGGTCTGTCCACTGATGCAGTGCCCCTGCGCAACAGCACCTTCATGGGCAACCCCTATGCGGATGACCAGCCACTGTTTGTGATCACTGCCGACAATTACCGTGACTATGAAGACCAACTGGCTCCCGGCCAGATTGCGCTGTTCCAGCGCTACCCGGAAACTTTCCGCATGCCGGTCTACGAGTCACGTCGCAGCGTTGCCTTGCCGGAAGAGATCAATCAGGCTGCGGCATACAATGCTCGCAATGCCAGTCTGGTTGAGGGTGGCAATGGCGTCACCGGTTATCGATTGGCCCACGCTTTCCCGCTGCCGGAAAATGGTCTGGAAGTGATCTGGAACCATATTACCCGTTATCGGGGTGACTCCATGCAGCGTGTTGTGGTGCAGGCCACTCCGCAGGTCAACGGCAGCTTCACCCTGGTGCGCTTTGTTGAAGAATACGTAATGCCTGATGCCTTGACCGACTTCCAGGCCGGTGATCATGCCAACATTCTTTATTTCTTCAAGCAGCAGGTTACTGACCCGGGCCGTCTGGCCGGTAACGTATTGCTGGTTCACGAGACCGTCGATCAGGTTGCTACACCGCGTAACGCCTGGATCTACAATGCCGGTCAGCGTCGCGTGCGTCGCGCCCCGCAGGTTTCCTATGATGGCCCAGGTACGGCTGCCGATGGCATGCGCACCTCTGACAACCACGACATGTTCAACGGTGCCCCCGATCGCTACGACTGGAACCTGGTTGGCAAGCGCGAAATGCTGATCGCCTATAACAGCTATGCGCTGGGTTCGCCGGATCTGCGTTACGACGACATCATCCATGCCGGTCACCTGAATCCGGAGCACACCCGTTACGAGCTGCATCGTGTCTGGGAGGTCAAGGCCGAAGTCAAACCGGAGCATCGTCACATTTACGCGACCCGTCACTTCTTCATTGACGAAGACAGCTGGCAGGCGGCACACATCGATCATTACGATGCTCGCGACACTCTGTGGCGCGTTGCCGAGGCGCATGCCATGCACCGTTACAATAGCCAGGTCCCGGGCTACACTGCTGAAACCCTGTATGACCTGATCGCTGGTCGTTACCTGGTGATGGGGCTGAACAACCAGGAGCGTCGTGATTACGATTACAGCTACCGTACTTCGTCGTCCGACTTTACTGCTGCTGCCTTGCGTCAGGCTGGCGTGCGCTAAGCTTGCCGTTTAACGGCACCGATGTCTGGCGCCGTTCTTGCTGATACCCGGGTGTGATGCTTGTTTCGGCACCGCACCCGGCGTATAACTCGGCTCTGATTTCCGGAGTCCGTTATGTCTGCCAGCCCTTCTGCTGATTCCTCGCCAATGAGTCACCCCGTCGACTACCAACCCGCCACCGCGCGCGAATGGTGGGGCCTTGCCGTACTCATGTTGCCCACCTTGCTGCTGGCACTGGATATGACGGTACTGCATCTGGCTGCCCCGCACCTGAGTGCGGACCTCAAACCAACCAGTGTGCAGTTGTTGTGGATTCTGGATATCTACGGCTTCCTGATTGCCGGCTTTCTGATCACCATGGGCAGCCTGGGTGACCGTATCGGGCGTCGCCGCTTGTTGCTGTTTGGCGCTCTGGCTTTTGCGCTGGCCTCGATTCTGGCTGCGATGGCGACCACCGCCAATCAGCTGATTGCAGCCCGCGCCTTGCTCGGTATTGCCGGCGCCACCCTGATGCCGTCCACGCTGTCATTGATCCGCAATATGTTCCACCTCGATCATGAGCGGACGCTGGCGATCACCTTCTGGATGACCAGCTCTATTATCGGCAGTGCTATCGGGCCCCTGGTGGGTGGTTTGATGCTGGAGTTTTTCTGGTGGGGTTCCGTCTTTCTGCTCGCGCTGCCGGTAATGCTCCTGCTGTTGCTGGTCGGCCCCTGGCTATTACCCGAGTTTCGTGACCCGCAGGCCGGGCGCCTGGATATTCCCAGTGCACTGCTCTGCGTCAGCACCTTTTTGTTGTTGATTTATGGTCTCAAGGATATGGCGCGGGAAGGGCTGGCAGTGATGAATATTCTGCCTTTTGTTGCGGGTCTGGCGGTCGGTATGCTCTTTGTCCGCCGTCAGCGTCGTCTGGCCGATCCCATGTTCGACCTCAACCTGTTTCAGCGACGTGCCTTCAGTGTGTCAGTGGGTGCAATCTTGCTGACCATTCTTGCGCTGTCAGGTGCCTGGTTACTGATTTTCCAGTACCTGCAAGGCGTGGCCGGGCTGAGCGCCCTGCAGGCGGGGATATTCATGCTGCCGGCGGCCATTGTGCAGACCTGCGCAGCCCTTGCCGTACCGCGTATGGCGCGCTGGCTGCCGCCCGCGCCCTTTGTCAGCGGCGGGATGTTGCTGGCGGTTATCGGTTTTGTCTGCGTGGCCATGGTGGGTGAGGGTGATCGGCTGTATTTATTGCTGCTGGGTTCGGTGATTCTGGGCGTTGGCGTTATGCCGATGTTGATTCTGGGAACCGACCTGGTGGTCAGCGCAGCGCCACCGGAAAAGGCTGGCTCGGCCGCTGCAACCTCGGAAACAGCGGCCGAGCTGGGTATGGCTCTGGGTATCGCCCTGATCGG
>SKFV01000163.1 GCA_007117785.1 Pseudomonas sp. | reverse complement strand
TGCCTGAGCCCGGCGACATTGTTGATCGGCAGAGCGGTGAAACCGTCGACATGGTCATTGGTGCAGGTTATCTGGTCGCCAACAATGACTCGCTGACCGTGACCAGCACTGACCCTGCTGAAGTGCGGATCCGTTTTCTGTTCAATGAAGCCGATGCGGACCAACAACGGCAAACCCAGTTGCTCAGTGGCAGCGCCCAGCTTAACTACAGCGACTAGGGAATCTCTCAACAACACCTCGCATGCCCAGCAACTGCACGCTTCGGGTCACGCTGAGCGCGCAGTGAGTTATCCAGAGACTCCCTAGATATCAACCCGCCCGCGCAACTGCTTGCGCTGTCCGTGGCGGGTTTTTTCGTCCACTCGCCGCTTTTTTGCTGCGCGCCCCGGCCTGGTCGGGCGCGGCGGCTTGGTGTCGACCAGCACACTGTTGATCAGCTCAACTAGGCGCCGGATGGCATCTTCGCGGTTATTTTCCTGGGTTCGGTATTGCTGCGCCTTGATAACCACGACCCCATCCTTGGTAATGCGCTTGTCACTCAATGCCAACAAACGCTCACGACAGATTTCCGGCAAACTGCTGCGATTGATATCAAAGCGCAGATGAATAGCGCTGGAAACCTTGTTGACGTTCTGCCCACCTGCACCCTGGGCGCGAATTGGCAGACATTCGAAATCGGCTTCATCCAGCTGCAGATTTTTGTTCAGTTCGATCATGCGCTGCTCTTCTGGCGTCGACAGAGTATGCTGATACTTTAACATTGATCGCGACTTGCCATGGATATCCGACAACTTCAGTTTCTTATCGCGCTGGATGAAACCCGCCACTTTGGCCAGGCCGCCGCGCGTTGCCATGTGACCCAGCCAAGCCTGTCGATGCGATTACGACAGCTTGAAGAGCAGCTGGGGCTGACCCTGGTACTGCGCGACCAGCGTTTTCACGACTTCACCCCGGAAGGAAAGCGCATCCTTGCCTGGGCGCGCAGTATCATGCGCGCCCATGACGGCTTGCTGGCCGAAGCCGCAGCCTGTCGTGGCCAGTTGATTGGCACCCTGCGCCTGGGCATGGTCCCGCTTGCCGGCTTCAACCCGGCGCGCCTGCTGGCACTCTGGCGACAGGCACACCCCGAATTGCGCCTGCAGCTGACCACACTCAGCAGTGAACAGATCCTTGAACAATTGGCCAGCAACCAGCTCGACCTCGGCCTCTGCTATCTGAACAACATCGACCCCACCAGCTTCGCCACTCAGACCCTGGCAACGCCGATCATGGGCCTGCTGTATGCGCCGGCACACATCAGCCCGGCCCGGGACCCCCTCACCTGGCAAGAGGTCGTCGCCTTGCCACTTGGCCTGCTCTCCCGAGGTATGCATTTTCGCCAGGCCGTCGATCAAGTCATACGGAGCAGAGGTCTGACAGCCAATCTGGTGGTCGAAAGTGATGCCGTGCAACAGCTATTACACAGTGTCCGTTATGGGCTGTGCTGCAGCGTTATACCGCAAGATAGCGAATTGCTTGCCAGCAACCCCGATCTGGCCTGGCGTGCGATTTCCGACAGTAGCCATCTGGCCCCGATCGGCCTGGTTATACGACACCAACAGCCAACCAGCGTGGTTGCCCAGACCTGCTTCGAGGCTGCCAGACCACTGGCACTGGCGGTATCAGGCGAGTCATAGGTACAGCTGATCAATCGATCAGTAGCCGCAATTGGACGCATTCGGAAGCAACGCCTAGCCTTAACAGGTCATTCCGCCTGTAAGTGAGCCTTGCCCTCATGCCCCAGCCGTCACCTGCCACCGTTTTCAGCTACCAGATGCTGCACGCCCCGGCCCAGCAGCATGAGGCTTGCCTGGCTGACGAAATCGTTGTCGCCATCAACTACAACGGCCTGAATCATGCACTGATGATGGCCAGCCCGGACGATCTGCACGACTTTGCCATCGGCTTCAGTCTGGGTCAGGGCATTATTGAACATGCCCACGAACTGCTGGACATCAGCATTCAACCAGCAGAGGAGCACTGTCAGTTGGAGCTGCAACTCAGCAGCCGGCGCCTGTGGCAACTCAGGCATCACCGTCGCCAGTTGGCCGGCACCTCGGGCTGCGGGCTATGTGGCAGTAGCGCACTGGAGCAAGCGCTACCCCAACTGCGCCCCTTGCCCGGACGCGGCTTACCACCGGCTGCTCACCTGGCCGATTTGCGGCAACGCCTGTCTGCAGCCCAAACCCGGGCACAGCACTCCGGTGCCATG
This sequence comes from Pseudomonas sp., assembly GCA_007117785.1. GTDB lineage: Bacteria > Pseudomonadota > Gammaproteobacteria > Pseudomonadales > Pseudomonadaceae > Halopseudomonas. The sequence continues at coordinate 3,885 of SKFV01000163.1, read as the reverse complement.
CATGCAGCCGGCTTTGTCGATACCCAGGGCGAGCTACGACTTTGCCGCGAAGACATCGGCCGCCACAATGCCCTGGACAAACTCATTGGCGCCTTGGCCAGTGCCAGGCTGCCCACTTCAGAAGGTTTTGCCGTGGTTACCAGCCGCTGCAGCCTGGAACTGGTGCACAAAGCCGTACGTGCCGGCTTGCCGACACTGGTCAGCCTGGCGGCGCCCAGTCAACTCAGTGTGCGCTGGGCAACAGCCTTGGGCCTGAACCTGATTCACTTGCCACAGCGCGCCGCACCACGCGTCTATCAGGCGGCACCAGCCCAATGAGCAAAACACCAATTTACCGGCCCTACCAGGGCCCCGCCGCTGGCTGGGGCGCCTTGCGTAGCGTGACCCACGCCTGGTTGAACAGTCGTCAGCCGTTGAAGAACCTGCGTGCCATGCTGCGTACCAACCAGCATGGCGGCTTCGACTGCCCCGGCTGCGCCTGGGGGGATGACCCGGCTGCCGGGCCAATAAAATTCTGCGAAAACGGCGCCAAGGCAGTTAACTGGGAAGCGACCCGACGCGCTGTGGATGCGGATTTCTTTGCCCGTTACAGCCTGGACCAGTTACGCGCGCAATCGGATTACTGGCTGGAATACCAGGGTCGGCTGACAACACCTGTGGTCCTGCATCCCGGCGCCAGCCATTACCAGCCAATAACCTGGGAGGACGCCTTTGCGCTGATCGGCAATAACCTGCGCACACTCTCCGACCCCAACCGGGCCGAGTTTTATACCTCAGGACGCGCCAGCAATGAAGCGGCTTTTCTCTACCAGCTGATGGTCCGCGCCCTGGGTAGCAACAACTTCCCCGATTGTTCAAACATGTGCCATGAAGCCAGTGGCGTGGCCCTCAACAGTTGCCTGGGCAATGGCAAAGGCACTGTCACCCTGGATGACTTTGCCCAGGCGGACGCTATCTTCCTGCTTGGGCAAAACCCCGGCAGCAATCACCCGCGCATGCTGGAAACCCTCAGTCAGGCCGTACGTCGCGGCGCTCAGGTCGTCTGCTTCAACCCATTGCGCGAACGTGGGCTGGAGCGCTTCCAGCATCCCCAGAGCCCGCGACAAATGCTTGGCAATAGCTCCGAGCCCACCCACAGCGCCTACTTTCGCCCTCACCTGGGTGGTGACCTGGCCGCCCTGCAGGGCATGGCCAAATGTCTCTGGCAATGGGAACAACAAGCGCAAGCCAATGGCGACCCGGCCATCTTTGACCATGACTTTCTGCAGGCCAACTGTCATGACCTGGAAGCCTACCTGGCGCAACTTGAAGCCACCCCTTGGGACAGGATTTGCGACCAGTCCGGCCTGAGCCAGGCGGAGCTGGAACAGGCGGCACGTATCTATGCCGAATCAGAGCGGGTGATTATCTGTTGGGCCATGGGCATTACCCAGCATCACAATTCAGTCGCCACCATCCGTGAAATCGTCAACCTGCAGTTACTGCGCGGCAATCTGGGCCGCCCCGGAGCTGGCGTCTGCCCGGTGCGCGGCCACAGTAACGTTCAGGGTGACCGCACCATGGGTATTAACGAGCGCCCCGGGCAGGCCTTCCTTGATGCCTTGGAGCGCCACTTCGGTTTCACTCCGCCACAGCAACCCGGGCATAATACAGTGACTGCACTGCAGGCCATGCTGGCTGGTGACATCGAGGTATTCATTGGCCTCGGCGGCAACTTTGCCCAGGCCACGCCAGACAGCCAGCAGGCTCATCAGGCCTTACGCAACTGTCGGTTAACCGTTCAGATCAGCACCAAACTCAATCGTAGCCACCTGACCACCGGCGAGACGGCACTGATCCTGCCCTGTCTGGGCCGTAGCGATATTGATCAGCAGGCCGCAGGTCCCCAGGCGGTAACAGTAGAAGACTCCTTCAGCATGATCCATGCCTCCTATGGGCAACTGCCACCACTCTCCAGGGATATGCGCTCAGAGCCGGCCATCATTGCCGGCATCGCACAGGCCGCACTGGGTAACTGGCCAGTAAACTGGTCAGACCTGGTGGCCGATTACACCCGCATTCGCCAACTGATCGCCGCCTGCATACCCGGCTTTACCGATGTTGAGCAGCGCCTTAAAGCCCCCGGAGGCTTTCACCTGCCCAACCCGATCAATCAACGTCAGTGGCTTACCCCCTCGGGTCGTGCTGAATTCAATAGCCATCCGCTGCCAGCGGATAACTTGCCCGAAGCCATACGCCGCAGCGGCAAACAGCCCGAGCTGATTCTGCAGAGCCTGCGCTCGCACGACCAGTACAACACCACGATCTATGCGCTGAATGATCGCTATCGCGGTGTTAACGGCCAGCGCCATGTACTTTTCATCAACACTCTGGACCGCGAGCGGCTCGGCTGGCCGGCGGGCGCCAGGGTTGATATAGAGTCGCTCTGGGATGATGCTGTTTCGCGGCGAGTGCACAACTTCACCCTGATCGATTATGACATTCCGCCGGGACAGGCCGCAGCCTACTACCCCGAAATCAACCCGCTGTTACCGCTGACCAGCTACGGCGCGGGCAGCTTTACACCAACAGCCAAATTTATTGCGATCCGGCTCTTCCCGGCAAGTATTAATGCACCCACCCTGTCAGCGACAAACTGCTATCCTGTCAGTTAATACCGTCTTCAGGGATGCCCTGGCCTATGACCAGAATCACCATCACAGGATTGTGCCTTTTTTTGCTGATCAGTCCGGTGATGGCAGACGGCTCATCGTCCCCGGCCAGCGATGAGACCGACCTGCCCGCCTGGGGCGAAGAGCGTGCTGATCGCATGCATGACCAGGTGGCCCGCTGGGTCACCTCGACCTCACGCAACCTGGACGGTTTTATCTCCCGCGAATACCCGGATTACGACAACACCTCTTACCTGCGCCTGCGCTACACCTATGACTGGGAAGAAGCGCAGACCAATGAGCACGATCTTGGCGTGCGCTTCCGGCTCGACCTGCCCACAACCGAAGAACGTCTGCGCCTGATCATCGAGAGTGAACCAGAGGAAGCCCGAGGCACCCTGGCTGACCAGGGAACGGGGCGGGTACCCGACGATCAGTCCTCAACCAGCGATACCGTACTCGGCCTTGACCGTCTGAGTGGTCGCGACAAGCGCGAACAATGGAATGTCCGCACCGGTGCCGGCGTGCGCTTGCGTTTGCCCCTGGATCCTTACGTACGGATTACCGGTGAACGCCTGTGGGATATTGGTCAAGGCCCCTGGCAACTGGGTTCGGATAACCGGGCCTCCTGGTTCAATAACCGCGGCTATTCAGCACGTTCGCGCTGGGACCTCGGTCGCCCGGTCGATGAGCAGCTGCATCTGCGCTTTGTGACCACCTTCCAGTGGCAAGAAGAGGAAGACACCCTTGAGTTCTCCGAGAGCGCGGAATTACACCAGATCCTGAGTAACCGCAGCGCCATCCGTTATTCAGCGGTCATGATCGGCAACAGCCTGAGTGATCCACGCATCAATGATTACTACATTCAGGCCTACTATCGCCGGGATATTCACCGTGACCGGATTTTTCTCGACCTGATCCCTGAACTGCATTTCCCCCGTCGAGCGGACTATGATCCCCGCTGGGCATTTACCCTGCGCCTCGAGCTTTTTTTCCGTGGTCTGATTCAACGAACCTACCATCCCTGATCAGCGCATTGACTTGATGCTTGCCAGAACGCCAGCTGCAAATAGCAACCAGTGCTTGTTGACAATGATTCTCATTATATATACTTTTAGCGCCTGAGATTGAGAACGAGACTTATTAATAATCTTTTCAGGCCAGCCATCTACACCTGATCAATCTCCTGGAGCCACCCCTCTGCCAATCAGGGCCATCATCCCGGGCAGTGTGG
>SKFV01000068.1 GCA_007117785.1 Pseudomonas sp. | reverse complement strand
CTTGTCATGTGCCCATTCTGTGCCCAAATTGTGCCTATGCCTTTTTGGCACAACGAAAGCCCATCCCGTTTTGAGTACTGCCTGGACAGCGGGGACAGCCAAAAGCAAAGAATGGAAGCATTCTTGGCTTGCAGGGTAACCGGAATAAGGAACGCTGACTCGGCTGCTAACCAGCGAATTCAAGCGTTTTATCGGCGCTGCAGAATTAACTTGGCCTGCTGGTCGATATGCTCGCGCCAAGAGCGGGGTTCCATCACATCGATCTGTGCGCCATGGCCCATGATCCACCACAGGGTTTGCTGATCATTGGGCACCTGCGCGGTCAGTATGGCCCAGCCCTCGGCATCCGGCTCACTGATTTGCTGCTGGGTACTTAACGGTGTTTCGTTCAGCAACCAGGCCACATCCTTGCTGACCCGCGCCTGCAGCGTCACCGGTGCGGTATCCAGTTGATAGCCAAAAGCGCCCTGGTCAATATAGGTCTGTACATTGAAGTCAGGATTCGCCCGATAGATTGATGCGCTTTCATCTGCGCTGCGAAGGCGATGGAGGGCAAACTGGCGAACATCATCATGCGCGTTGACCGTCGCCAGAAGGTAGGTCACGCTGTGCCGTGCGACCAGGCCGACAGGGTGCAACGTATAGTGTTTCAGTTCGGACTGGCTACGGCTGAGATAGGCAACATCCAGGGCGGATTGATTGAGCAAGGCATCCGTGACCCGCTCCCAGATTTGCGGATTGATATCAGCAGGGATCAGCGCTTTGCCAACCGGGATAGCCCTGACCCTTTGCGTCCATTGCGCCATGCCGTTATTGGGCAGGTTATCAAGGAATTGCCTGGCAGCCTTGAACTTGGGTTTCAGCCTGTCTGCCGCCACTTTGGGCAGCAAGCCGGCGACAGTTTCTTCAGCCAGCACCATGGCCAACGCGGTAACGGTATCCAGGGCTGGCAAGTCGCTGTTGTAATGCTCGATAAAGCTCCAGCGGTACGGCTTGTCAGACTTGTTGCAGCGCAACGGGAAATGCAGCGCCAGTTTCTCCAGGTCACGTTGCAGGGTGCGTGGGGTAACTTTGAAATCCTGTTCTTCCAGCTTGGCTGCAATCGTGGTGGTCGCCAGAAACTGCGGTGCCCGGGGAATGGTCTGCAAAATCGCCAGATACCGAAACAGCGTGTCCCTTTGGTTCATGTCTGCTCTGAGCTCCCTGGGCTGTCTTGTGCTGCGGCTTCGCGTGCCAGAGCCACAGTGCGCGGCTTAACCTTGTTGCTGAGCAAAATACCCAACCATTTGAATTCGTTGCTCGATTCCAGCGCCAGTTTGATGATCATTGTCAGCAAGATCGAAAGCAGCATACCCACTGGCCCGAAAACCCAGCCCCAGACGAGCAATGAAATCAGTACGACCGTAGGTGACAGTCCAAGGGTTTCGCCCATAAAGCGTGGTTCAATGACGCTGCCGATCACCACATTGGTGACAGCAAAGAGAATCAGGGCGAGTATTGCCTCAGACACCCCGAGCCCAAGCAAGGCCACCAGAATTGCCGGAATCGCAGCGATGACCGAGCCAATGGTTGGGATAAAGTTCAGCAGTCCGGCCAGGATGCCCCAGAGAATCGCAAAATCGACCCCGATAATGGCCAGGCCAACACCGACAATCAAACCTGTTGCCAAGCTGGAGGCTGTTTTGATTGCCAGATAGCGATTGACCGAGCGAAGAAAATGCCGGGACCGGACCTTGGCGCGGCGCTTGTGCGGGAAGGCGGCAATCACCCGATCCTGAATGCTGCGCTCCTCGGAGAGCAGGAACATGAAAATGAGCAATACCAGAAACAGGTTGGCGGTGAACTGGCCGACTGCTGCTGCCAGCCCGCCGGCCAGGCCGGTCAATGTCGATGAATCCGGTAAGGGGATCTGATCCGGTATCGCTTCGGGCGGTACTCCGCGGGCAAGCATAAAGGCTTGCACATGAGTAAACCCCTCCATCAGCCTGGCCTGATACTCAGGGGCCTGAGCAGCCATACTGACAGCCGCGCCCTTGAGCGCCAGAAACAGGGCAAAGAACGACAAACTGACGACAGCAAAAAGAATGATCACCGCCAGAATGCCGGGCACCCCCTTGCGCTGCATCCAGGTCAGCGGCGGAATGCTGATAATGGCCATAAAGGCAGCCAGCAAAAAGGGTGAAATAATGCTGCTGATGGACTTCAGCCCAGCCAGCACAATGACAACAGCTGCAGCCGCGAACAGCCACATCCATGGGTTGAGTCGACGCGTTTCGTTCATGCCTTTTCCTGGTAATGGCGGGGTTAACCGCTCCTTGTCAGTAGATAACCGCTGACTGGCATGGTGCCATCTTACTCGTCAATCGGATAGGGTTTTACAGCATCACGTTGACCAGCCGCCTTGGCGTATGGCGGGCAGTTCATCCACCGCGTGAGCGTAAATGTATACCCAGGCCATGCCAAAACGGGTCGGCAGCCGTAACCGATGATAAAAACTGCGTTCCGGCTGATCCGCTATATACCCCTCCAAACGATCGAGTCGCCCCAGAGTTACCGGGCAAACCGTAAAGACTTCGACCTCAATCCCGGCGGAGGCTTCCAGTTTTGCACCGGGGAAATAACCCAGATCATAAAGCGTGATCTGGGTGAGGTTATCGGTACCCAGAAAAATGGATTCGCGCAGGTAACCATGATTTGGCAGGCCCTGCTTCAAAGTGCCGTAGACGGCAACACGTTCATGGGTTGCAGTGGCGTGGCTCATAATTCTTCCCCCAGACGATCAGCATTCAGTTGCACGCGAAGCCGGTGCTCTTCCTTGAGCGCAGCCAGCAGATTAAATGCATTGCAGCCCTTGTCCAGCAACCGCATACGGCGTTCAACGCAGGCAAAGTCCCCGGCAGTCAGGCGCAAATTACCCAGGCTGGCTTGCAGGCTCAATGCCTCACCCTGTTCCTGCGAGTCGACCAGGCGGCAAAATAACTGCCAGGCTTGACGCGGTTGCATGTAATCAAAGGCTACTTTCATATCCAGGCGGCGCAACACAGCCGGATCCATGGCATAGAGGTGATTGGTGGTCAGTATCACGATTCCCGTGTAGTTCTCGAGCTGTTGCAGGAACTCGTTGACCTGGTTGACTTGCCATTGAGGCCCGCTCAACCGGCGTACCATCAGCCAGCTTTCAGCTTCATCGAACAACAGCACAGCATCACGTTGACGTGCATCTGTGAAGGCGGCGGCAATGGCTTGCTCTGTCAGGCCGAGCCAGGGCTGCAACAGATCAGACCCGGCAACCGACAGTAACGGCTTGTTCAACTCGGCAGCAAGATAGCGGGCAAACTCACTTTTTCCACTCCCGGAAGGGCCATACAGACAGATACGCGCTTCACCATGACGGCTAACTGAGGTCGTCAGCTTGTCCAGATCCGTATCGGCATTGGCCAGTTGTGGGTCAAAACGGGCGTGCCGAACTGGCAGAGCCTCTCGCCATGGCTTGCCTTGTGCCTGAAGTGTTCCAGTCAGAATGCTCTCAAGGCGCTTGGCGTTTGCCATCTCGCCAGCATCCCCAAGAGCTTCTGCCACACGGGCTGCCTGCTGCAAATGCCCGGCCTGGATACCATCCTGGAGCTTCAGCTGCTCAAGCCAGGGCGCAGGAAGTGGCAGGCCCTGAAAGAACTGTCGGGCCAAATGTTCGCGTTGCGGCCCGTCCAGTGATGGCATCTGTATAACCAGATCAAAGCGGCGAATAAATGCGTCCTCCAGGCACTCAATCGAGTTGGTCAGCCAGAAGGCCGGTAACGGGTTTTCTTCAAGCAACTGGTTTACCCAGGCCTTTTGCCCACGGCTGGCACCAAAGCCGAACACATCCTCGATTTCGTCGAACAGAATCAGTGTGTTTGCCTGATCTTTCAGCATGCGCTGGCAGTAGCGATAGGCGGCAAAGCGTTTTGACGCCGACACAGGCAATTCATCGCGGTCATTACAGCGGATCTCCTGTAATTTGGCGCCCAGACTGTCAGCCAGCAAGCGGACCAATTGGGTCTTTCCCGTGCCGGGTTCGCCATACAGCAATACATTGACCCCACCCAGTTGCTGCTGGCAGGCCTGCTGCAGATAGTCATGCATCAGGTCTCGCTGCGTTGCCAGATAGTCAAAGTCATTCCATTGCACCAGGGCAGAGGGTGCCGGCGACGAATAGCGCTGCAAGAGTGCCTGGACGACTTCATCGTCAAACAGCAAAAGGTCAGTAAGGCCGTCATCCAGTTCAAGCACATCGGCATCAAAAACGCTCGGCCCGATAAGTCCGGCCTGGAACAGCACACCTGACGGTGACAATGCCCGACGAATATGGCGATAAGGCGTTGCCAGGGCAACCGACATGGCACGCTGGATCTGGTAATGGGATGCCTTGCTGCGAGGATTGATGACCTCGGCAAAGGCCTGCGAGCTGTCACGGTAAACCATGAAAGCCAGCACAGACTGCTCAAGCGCAGACAACTTGAATACCCTGGTGAGGGCTTGCAGATTGCGCCCCAGACGCGGAGCAAAACGTGGCTGCTGTTCTTCGAGCTTCAGCGCGTGCCCATGCAGTAAGGGAAAGATATCGTCGTCATCAGCCAGCGCTTCGAATTCCTTTTCCAGGCCAATCAGGTCGAGAATCTCATCACTGCCGAAACGTCGTCCTCCCAGGACTGTGCGCCACTGGTTGCCTTCCAGCAGCAAGCGCAAGCTCCAAAGCGACTCAATACCTGGAGTTTTTGCCTGAGCATCTTCGTCTGGCAATGTTGTGTCTGTAAGTGAATTGGTCGGCGGCATGGCAGGTACTCCTGTCTGGAAAGAGTGACCTAGTGTGCCGGTGTGCTGCGACGATCCTTGTCGCAGGTACGTAGGCTGCCAGTCCAAGGTGGTACTGACATCAATCAGCGGCAACGCAGTAGTCCGATATTGGCATTTTTAACACATCACCCTGACCAGTACAGATCAGGGTGATGGTCATGCCGGTTGAAAGCGATGCAGCAAAATCACGTTCGGAGCGTCGCAAGGAAAACTGTGGTTGCAGGAAAGCATCCACACCACCGCGCATGGTGACGCCAGGCGTGCCAAACAAATCGGTATCAATGCTATTCACCACCCCGGTGACCTTGAAGCGCTTGCCCTTGAAACGCTGATCGGCAGCAACGGTATTGCGTTAGTAAGCCCGTGCCAGTTCCTGGGCTGTGTAGTGAGGCAGCTCAGCAACAGGCCCATCCTCGACTTCTTTATCAGCACCATAGTTGTCCTGAAACAGGACTTATTAAAACGCACCGGTGCGACGCTTTCTGTCGCAAAAGCCATGCATGCTGCACCCGATGATGAACATGGGGAGTTAGCAATGCAGGGTACTTCAGAGCAAACGACATGGATAAATCACAAGGATAAACCCGCAACTGCGGATGACTTGGATCGTCTGACGGGCTGCCTGTTGGCGGGTGCTGCGGGCGATGCATTGGGCGCAGCGGTCGAGTTCATGTCATGGCCTCAGATCCAGCAAGCGTTTGGTAACCAGGGCATCCGCTCTTTTGCTCCGGCGTTTGGGCTCATCGGGGCAATTACCGATGATACCCAGATGATGCTCTTTACCGCGGAAGGCCTTATCCGGTCGGCTATGCGCAAGCGGGCAGGGCAGCCTTGCCACCCGCCGACGATTGTTCACCATGCATTACTTCGCTGGCTGGTTACTCAGGGACGGCAGCCTGTCTGCGAGATCGAGCAGAATGGCTGGTTACTTACCCGGGATTTCCTCTGGTCACGCCGTGCCCCGGGAAGAACCTGTCTCGGAGCCCTTCACACCAGTTGCCGGGGAGAGCTGGCCAACAATGACCGCAAGGGCTGCGGCGGTATCATGCGCGTTGCGCCCTGTGCCTTTTTCAATGACCCCTTTGAAACAGCTTGCGAGGCAGCACATTACACCCATGGTCACCCAACCGGGCACCTGGCTGCCGGGCTTTTTGCCGCTATCCTGAAGCGACTCTGGCAAACAACCATGAGCATCGAACAGGCCTGTATCGATGCGTTGGAAGCCTATGGTGGCAGGCCCGGTATGGAAGAAACCCGGCGGCTGGTTGAATATGTTTTGCGCCTGCATTGGCAGGCAGTAACGCCTACTCCCGAGTTGATTGAAGAGCTCGGCGGCGGCTGGGTTGCAGAAGAAACCCTGGCCATAGGCCTGTGGTGTGCCTTGAGTGCCGACACTCTTGAGCAAGGG
>SKFV01000152.1 GCA_007117785.1 Pseudomonas sp. | reverse complement strand
GATGGCCTGACGGTGAGCAGGTCTTACTCCGCGACCGCAGTGGTCAACCAAAAGTCTGGCTGGCTCTGGATCGCTTGAAGCGTGACTTGCGCCGCCAGGGCATTAACGACAGCGATCTGCACCTGTGTGTCGCTCAGGATGAAGTCATCCGCCAACCCGGTATGCCGGCCCAGGCATGGGATGCCTGAACGCGACGAGATCGGCTGTCAGTCAGCCTTGTTGCGTTTGATATCACATTGGTCGCTGCCGCAGCGCTCTTCTGTCGGCATGGGGATCAGTTTGGCGAGTCCCGGTCGCAGGCGGCAAAAGCCCCGGTAGGCGGCTTGCCACAGTGGTCGTGCCCAGCGCCAGCGCAGTGGCCGCACCAGCCAGCCCAGGCCGACGGCGCGGTAACTCCAGTAAGTGGCGTCAATGCCGGTAACCAGCTGCTGGTCGGCAAACTGCGCATGCAGACAGTCCAGCATGGCTGCTCGGCTGCGGCCGGGTAGTGGCTCGATGTCAGGCTGACTGATATCGATAAGTTGCAGCTTGTCCGTCGCATTGCGCCGGCGAAACATGCGAATTTCACGCACGCAAAGAGGACATTCACCGTCGTAATACAGGGTCAAGGGCCACTGGGGGCTGAATGCTGCCATAGTCGTGTCCTCATGTAACAAAGTTCTGTACAATACCGGTACAATCTAGGGTGTTGCCAGCCACAGGTAAAGTCACACGTTAGCAGGGTGCGTAAGTAAATATGACCGATGACAGTCAGGACGAATTTGCGCCGACCGGCACGCTGCTGGATGATGCCGATCTGTTTCCGATTCGTGAAGTATCGCGCATGACCGGTGTCAATCCGGTTACCTTGCGTGCCTGGGAGCGTCGTTACGGGCTGTTGACACCGCACCGCACCGAGAGCGGTCATCGCTTGTATTCCATGGCTGATGTTGAGCGGGTGCGTGCCGTCATGGCCTGGATCGAACGTGGCGTGGCCGTGAGCAAGGTCGCCACCATCATCGATCGCACCCCGCGCCCGGAAAGCATGCCCCGCCCGCTGGCCAGCCCGTCGGCAGATGCCCCCCAGGGCTCGGAAATGGATGCCTGGCAAAGCCGTCTGGCTCAGGCGGCGAATGACGGTAACCTGCGTCAGCTCGACAGTATTTATGGACAGCTGCATGCCAGTTTTCCCTTGCCGGTTGTGGTCTGTGAGGTATTGCGCCCGGTCTGGCAAAGGCTGCGTGGCAAGAGTGGTGGTCAGCCCGGTGTCGCCTGGTTGTTGCTCGACAGCTTCCTGACTGCCCGATTGACGCAGCGGGCCAGCTTTATGGCGGGTTACCGACACGTTTTGCTGGTCAACCTGTCTGGTCCCCAGCAGCCCTTTGACCTGCTCTGTGCTGCCAGTCTGGTGACTGCCACCGATACCGATGTGGTCTGTCTGCGTGAGGCGCCGTCTTTGCTTGATCTGGCGGTATTGGCCGAGCGCACGGACGCGGCGGCCGTGGTTCTTTTTAGCGATCGGGCGCAGGACACTGACATGCTGGCCAAGCAGTTGCCGCGACTGGAGCAATCATTGGCTTGCCCTCTGGTCATGCTGGGAGATTGTTGTGAAGCTCAGGAGTCGGCCCTGGAGAAGGCCGGCTTGCATATGCTGGGCGAGGTATCCAGTGGCTTGCCGCGGCGTTTGGCGGCCTTGCTGGCTGGTCGGCTGGATCACTGAGAAACATCTTGTTGCGAGCCTGAGCAATAAAACCTTATCTCAAGCTGTACAAGAAGGGCGTGTTTGTATATCGTTTGTACATGGTCGAAGCGAAGCTGTTGACCGTTCCTGATATATGACTGCGCTCCCCGGTGGCCGCCTTCCCCTTTGGGCTACCGGGGTTTTTTATGTGCGGACTTTGCCTTGTTTGAGGTTGCGCAATTCTTCCTGCAATTCATCGACTCGTTGCTGGGCCTCTACTTGTTCGGTGACATCCTTCTGGATGCCGATAAAGTAGGTCAACTGGTCGGTTTCGTTATGCACGGGTGTGACCGACAGTTCGTTCCAGAACATGGACCCGTCCTTGCGATAGTTGCGCAACACCTGGCGGCAGGGCTTGCCGGCCTTGACGGCCTCGCGGATGGCGTGCAGGCCGGGCTGATCACGGTCGCCCTTTTGCAGGAAACGACAATCCTGATAGAGGATTTCTTCCGAGCTATAGCCAGTCAGGTCCTCGAAGGCCTTGTTGACGTAGATCAGAATGTTGTCGTCACCTTCCTGTTCAGCAACCACAATGCCGTCATTTGATGCGTTGACGACAAGTTGCAGTAATTTGGCATTGATCATTGCAACAGTCTTCCCCCTGAATTAGAACCACATTCTATCGCATAAGTCTGGACTGTCTAGGCTGCAAAATTCGCTGAGTGCGGCATAATGCTCCGCGAATCCAACCAGCAGGAGCCGAACACGATGCGCTTGACCCTTTTGACCGGCACGGTATCCGGCACAGCCGATATGGTGGCGGATGCTGCCGAAAGCTCTCTGGCTGAAGCCGGGGTAGTAGTTTCCCGTTTGAGCGGTGCCAATGTGGAAGAGTTTCTTGCCAGCGCGCCGCAGGCCATTCTTGTGGTCACCGCGACAACCGGTATGGGCGAGGTGCCAGACGATCTGTTGCCGTTGCAATTGGAACTGAATGACCGCTTTCCTCTGTTGACCGGGACTCCCTTTGGCGTTATTGCCCTGGGTGATTCCTCCTATGTTGACACCTTCTGTCAGGGTGGCCGCGATATGCGCGATCTGCTGCTGGAGTTGCAGGCCAACGAGACGCTGCCCATGCTGGAGCTGGATGCCAGTGAAACGGTCAATCAGGACGAAGACGCCGGCCCCTGGGTGGCTGATTTTATCAAGGCGCTGGGGCTCTGATTACCAGTCGGCCGGCAACTCGCCGCTGGCGAGGCGCGTCAGTGCCGGCTCGTCTAGAATGACAATCTGTCCGTAACTGACCCGCAGCCAATTCGCCTGCTCCATGCGCTTGAGCAGCTTGTTGACGCTCTGGCGTGAGCTGTTGAGCATCAATCCCAGGGATTCCTGAGAGAGTTGCACGGCCAGATGGGTACCGTCCGGTTCGGTCTGGCCGTAGTTGTGCGCGTGCATCAGCAGGCGTTTGACCAGGCGCGCGGGTAGCGGCAGCAGGGCGCTGTCTTCCTGCATGGCAAAGGTCACCCGCAAGCGCCGGCAGAGTAGGCGCATAAACAGCGGGTAGAGCTCCGGATGGCGTTCCAGTAGTTGCTGAAAATTCTGCCGCGAAAGGAACAGCAGTTCGGTGTTGCCGCTGGCGTGGGTGTCATGCGAGCGGGGCAATCCATCAATCAGGGATATCTCGCCAAACCAGCTGCCGGGGCTGAGAATGGCCAGCACCGCTTCACGGCCATCAAGCCCGATATTGCTGATGCGGGCTGCGCCAGTAATGACGCCGTACAGGCCGTCCGGTAGATCTCCTTTGGCGTAGACCGTTTCGCCGTCGGCCAAATGGCGATGACGCACCTGTGCCCGTATGTCGCTGATGACGCGTTCGGGTAGTTCGCTGAACCAGCGGTTTTTTTCCAACAGCCTGGCCAGTTGCGCATCAGTGCTGTTGTCTGACAATGTAAGATTCGAGACAGTCCGCTTCGCAGTCACCGTCTAGACTCCTTGTATGACTTGATCGCGACAGTATGCCGCATACGCAGTAGATGTCGATGTATCAGCTGAATACAACAATACCGATTGCTTGAGGAGTTGCCCATGAATGCCGAACAGAAACTGCCGGAAATGAGTGTCAAGAACCAGGTCAGCGCCGATGAATGGCAGACCCGGGTTGATCTGGCTGCCTGTTATCGTCTGGTTGCCATGTACGGTTGGGATGATGTGGTCTTTACCCACATCTCTGCCAAGATTCCCGGTACCGAAGAGTTCCTGATTAATCCCTACGGTTTGATGTTTGAAGAGATTACCGCCTCCAATCTGGTCAAGATTGATCTGCAGGGTAATGTGCTGATGGAAACCCCTTACCAGATCAATCCGGCCGGGTTCACCATTCACAGTGCGGTACATGAAGCCCGTCACGATGTGACTTGTGTGCTGCATACCCACACCAACGCGGGTGTTGCGGTATCTGCGCAGAAAGAGGGTTTGTTGCCGATTTCCCAGCAAGCGTTGTTCGTGCTCTGTAGTCTGTCTTATCACGATTACGAGGGTGTAGCCCTGCGTGAAGAAGAGAAGGTGCGCTTGCAAGCGGACCTCGGCAACACCATGAGCATGATTCTGCGTAATCATGGTCTGATGGCCTGTGGTCGCAGTGTTGCCGAAGCATTTTCTAATATGTATATCCTGCAGCGCACCTGTGAAATCCAGATTCAGGCCCAGGCAGGCGGTGGCGAGCTGATTCCGATTCCGCAGCAGATTCTTGATGGCGCCAAGGAAAGTATGCGCAAGGTCACCCATGGCTCCGGCGCCAACCTGGCCTGGCCAGCCCTGATGCGCAAGATTCAGCGGGTCAACCCGGGCTTTGATCAGTGAGCACACCGTTCAGCGGTATTGCGCTGGAAGATTGGCTGGTTCGCTCAAGAACCTTTGACTATCGCGGTCAGTCAATTCGTTACTGGGCAGCAGGTCAGGGTGAGCCTTTGCTGCTGATTCACGGTTATCCGACCGCTGCCTGGGATTGGCACTACCTGTGGCAACCGCTGACGGAGCGCTATCAGGTGATAGCCTGTGACATGATCGGTTTTGGTCACTCGGCCAAACCGCAGGAATACGCCTACAGTCTGCAGGATCAAGCCGATCTGCAACTGGCCTTGCTGGACTACCTGGGCGTGCGCCGCTGCCATGTGCTGGCGCATGACTACGGCGACAGCGTGGCACAGGAGTTACTGGCGCGTGACCTCGAAGGGCCACAGCGGCTGGACTCCATGTGCTTTCTCAATGGCGGTCTGTTTCCGGAAACCCATCATCCGGTATTGATGCAGAAGCTGTTGCTCTCGCCCTTGGGCTTTTTCTTTGGTCGCATGAGCAGTCGCCCACGGCTGGCCAAAGCAATGCGCGAGGTATTTGGTACCGAAACGCAACCCTCTGACGAGGAGCTGGATACCTTCTGGCAACTGATCGCCCATGACAACGGCCCGGCGGTGATGCACAAGCTGATTCGCTATATTCCGGAGCGACGGGTATACCGGGAACGGTGGGTCAGTGCCATGCAGCAGACTGATGTGCCCATGCGGGTGATAGATGGTGCCGATGATCCGGTCTCGGGCGCCCATATGGTCGCCCGCTATCGCGAACTGGTACCCGAGGCGGATGTGGTCATGCTGGAAGATATTGGCCACTACCCGCAGATAGAGGCGCCGGCGGCGGTGCTCGACGCCTATCTGCAGTTCCGGGACACCCTGGCGGCCGACAAACAGCCGGTGGCTCAGGCCGGCTGATCGCGCAGAAACACCAGCTTGTCGGCTGATGAGCTGGTGGCGTCGTAGTAGTAACCGTCCAGATTGAAATCCTTCAGCCCTTCCGGGTCTTGCAGGCGCTCCTTGATCACGTAGCGTGCCATCAGGCCGCGGGCTTTCTTGGCATAAAAGCTGATGATCTTGTACTGACCGTTCTTCTGGTCCTTGAACACGGTATCGATCACCCTGGCTTTCAGTGCCTTGGGCTTGACCGCGCCGAAGTATTCCTGGGAAGCCAGGTTCAGCAGTACATCGTCACCTTGGGCAGCCAGATCCTGGTTCAGCCATTCACTGATACGTTCACCCCAGAACTGGTACAGATCCTTGCCGCGCGGGTTGCTCAGTTTGGTGCCCATCTCCAGCCGGTAGGGTTGCATCAAGTCGAGGGGGCGCAGCAGGCCGTAAAGACCGGACAGCATGCGCAGGTGATCCTGGGCAAAGGCAAAGTCATCGGCATCGAAGCTTTCCGCATCGAGCCCGGTATAGACATCGCCCTTGAACGCCAGCACGGCCTGTTTGCTGTTGTTGGGCGTCGGCGTGGGCTCCCAGCTGCCATAGCGGGCAACATTCAGGCTGGCCAACTTGTCCGACAGCTTCATCAGCTCGGCAATAGCCTGCGGTGATTGTTCACGCAGTACCTCGATCAGCTGTTCGCTGTGCTCGAGAAAGCGTGGTTCGGTGGCCTTATCGATAACCGGCGGGGTGTCGTAATCCAGCGTTTTGGCTGGGGAAATGACCAGCAACATAGGCAGCCTCCTTAATCTGATAGACCTATTATGCCGCAAGTCTGGCCTCGGCGGATGTATGGGGGTGATAGGGGAGGGCTAT
>SKFV01000039.1 GCA_007117785.1 Pseudomonas sp. | reverse complement strand
CATACACGTCCATTATTTCGGTGAAGGCTTTACGCTTGCCGCGCATCTTCTGATAAATACCATAAAGATGTTTTTCACGCCCCATGACTTTGCCTGGCAGGTCATGCTTGTCGAGCAGCTGCTGCAATGCGTCAAGAATTTTGTTCAGCAGTTCCTTGCGATTGCCGCGGGCGCTGCGCACGGCGCGGTCGATCATGGTCGAACGCATGGGATGCATGGCCTTGAAGCCCAGATCCTCGAATTCGGTACTCAGGGTATGCATGCCCAGGCGATGGGCAATCGGCGCATAGATTTCCAGGGTTTCCTTGGCGATGCGGCGACGTTTGTCCGGTCGCAAGGCACCCAGGGTGCGCATGTTGTGCAGGCGATCAGCCAGCTTGACCAGGATCACGCGAATGTCCTTGGCCATGGCCAGGGCCATCTTTTGGAAGTTCTCCGCTTGCGCCTCGGCCTTGGTCTCGAAATCCATCTGGGTCAGCTTGCTGACGCCATCAACCAGCTCGGCCACGGTGGCGCCGAACTGTTTTTCCAGGGCTGCTTTGGGAATGCCGGTGTCTTCGATCACGTCATGCAGCATGGCAGCCATCAGGCTCTGATAGTCCATGTGCATGTCGGCCAGAATATTCGCCACTGACAGCGGGTGGGTGACGTAAGGCTCGCCGCTGCGGCGGGTCTGGCCTTCATGTGCCTGCTCGGCGTAGTAGTAGGCGCGGCGGACCAGATTGATCTGCTCCAGCTCCAGATAGCCGGTCAGGCGGTCAGCGAAAGTCTCGATATCGGACATGACGAGGCCAGTCTCTGCGGGGTGCAGAGTGGCTGGCGACTGGTCGGTCACGATACCCACGAGGGATCAATCCTCGGGCTGTTCGGCGTCCATCACGTAGAGGCTGTCGGCCTGATCCTGCAGCGCTTCGGCGGCAATGATGTCGTTGTTGATCAGGTTTTCAGCGATCTCGCGCAGAGCGACGACGGTGGGTTTGTCATTCTCCCAGGCAACCTTGGGCTCTTTTCCGCCGGTGGCCAGCTGGCGCGAGCGTTTTGTCGCGAGCATGACCAGTTCAAAGCGGTTTTCAACATTTTCCAGGCAGTCTTCAACGGTGACGCGGGCCATGGGCAGTACTCCGGGGCGGCAAACAAGAAATGAAAATAGAACGCAAACCGGCACAGCGCCGGACCTGACAGTGTACGCAAGCAGGTCGGGTGCTGACAAGAAAAAGCCGATGAACAACCCTGTGCGCTAGCACCATTAATATGGCGATTAACAAAAGTGCCATATAAAACGTCAAAATAAAGTCTGCATTTTCTTGCGGGATCACCATAAGTGGCGTATGTCTTCATCCATAAGGTGGCTTTATGTCTTTTGAAGAAGCACTTCATAAGCAGTCGCGTGATGAATGGTCGTGGCTTGGGCAATTGGTCAATCTTGCGGCCTTGGGTGCACTGCGAGAGGAAGAAGTAACCGAGCTGACCAGTCGTCAGGATGAGGTGTCCAGTCGCAAGATGGTTTGGTTATTGCCCTTTCTGTCGATGCAGCCCGACCATGCTCTGGCCTTGGAGTTGTACGATAAGGTGAAGCAGGATGTCGGCTATTACGGTCAGGTAGGTGGCGACTTGCGCCCGTTTTACCCGGAGATCAATTAATTTCAGTGACGTTACCGTCTGAGCGACCCGAGCCTGCTCCAGCGGGTAGGTCCGGGTCGTAGCCAGGCATTCAATCCAACAGCAGAGCGCCGAGCAGTGAAGCATGGCGTATCTGCTGCCCGGCGAGCTGCAGGCGACCGGCACGCAGAATGGCCTGTAAATCGTCCAGCGCGGTATTGAAGTCGTCATTGATCACGACATAATCGTACTCGCTGAAGCGTCGCATTTCTTCAGTGGCTTGCGCCATGCGCTGGTCAATCACCTCGGCTGCATCCTGCCCGCGCTGGTCCAGGCGCTCGCGCAGCGCTTCCCGGCTCGGCGGCAGAATGAAAATCGAGCAGGCGTTGGGCAGCTTTTTACGCACCTGCTGTGCACCTTGCCAGTCGATTTCCAGAATCAGGTCCACGCCTTCGGCCAGGGTTTTTTCCACGGTGCTTTGTGCGGTGCCATACAGGTTGCCGAACACTTCCGCATGCTCGAGAAAATCGCCCTGCTCGACCTGAGCGAGAAAGCGCTCACGCTCGGTAAAGTGGTAATTGACCCCATCAATTTCCCCCGGACGTTGTGAACGCGTCGTGTGCGATACCGATACGTGCAGGCTGTCGACCTGATCCAGCAGGGCCTTGACCAGGCTGGTCTTGCCGGCGCCGGAAGGGGCGGAAACGATGTACAGAGTGCCGCTGGCATGGTGCATCGGAAAAGATCCCGTTGGCTGGTGAAAAAACGCCAGTATAAACCAAGTGCCCATGTCGGTCGTGCACTGCAGTGTGGGTATTCGTCAGTGCGCAGACAGTATTGCCTGCACGCGAGTCAGTAGCGGGCAGCTGACAAAAGGTATTAATAGTTATAACATAACACTTTATGCGTGCTGAGCTATGTCTTGCCAGCTGCCCAACACCCGCTTTTACCTCCCGCTGCGCGCGGAGATGCCACCAAGGATTCAATGTTGTGAACGCACCACTTCCCGATGTATCCCTGACCGACAGGGTCACCAACGGTTGCCCGCTGGATTGGGTGGGGATGCAAGGCATCGATATACCCGTCACCCTCAAGGAATCCGGCTACCAGCGTGACCTGCACGCGCGGGCCGACCTGGCAGTGGATTTGCCGCAACCAGAGGTCAAGGGCATTCATATGTCCCGGCTGTACCGTCTGCTGGATGCCTGGAGTGAGCGTGAGGCCCTGACACCGGTCAGTCTGCAGCAATTGCTGCAGACCATGATTGACAGTCACCTTGATTGCGCCAGCCAGAATGCCCGCGTGGTATTGCAGTTTGATCTGCTGACCCGCCGGCCAGCACTGATTACCCCGGATCTGTCGGGCTGGACGGCTTATCCGGTGCAGATTACCGCCCTGCTGCGCCAGGGTGTATTCAGCCTGGAAATGCAGGTCACCGCTTGCTATTCATCCACCTGTCCGTGTTCGGCGGCACTGGCGCGACAGCTGGTGGAGCAGGGCTTTCGCCAGGCATTTGCCGGCCAGCAGCAACTGGATCCGGCAGTGGTGGCGGACTGGCTGCGTCAGCACGCCACCCTGGCAACCCCGCATAGCCAGCGCAGTGAAGCCGAGGTGCGGGTGCAGCTGGGAGCCGAGGCAAGATCGCTGGGCCTGTTCGAGCTGATTGACCGGGTTGAACAGGCGCTGGGTACCCCGGTGCAAACCGCGGTCAAGCGCGCTGATGAGCAGGCCTTTGCCGCACTGAACGGGCAGAACCTGATGTTTGTTGAGGATGCCGCGCGGCGCATTCAGGCCGCGCTGGACGGGCATTACCAACAGCCTCAGGTGCAGGTCCGCCATCTGGAAAGTCTGCACCCGCATGATGCCGTGGCCGCCGCTGGCGCCAACCGCCCGGCAGCCACTGTCGGCCAATGATCCGACCGAGCTGATGAGGTGATCCATGCTGATCCGCAAGCTGTTCAAATTCGAGAATGCGCATATCGTGCGCGGCTGCAGCACCCGGCGCTGCTCGCACTCGATACATGGTCACTCCTACAAGGTTGAGTTGCTGCTGGAAGCGCAGGCACTGGACCACGGGCAAATGGTCTACGATTTCGGGCTGCTGAAAGGCGATATTCGCGACCTGATTGATGCCTTTGATCATGCGGTTGCGCTCTGGTCCGGGGATGATCCGGCCTATCTGCAAGCCATGCAGGGGCATTCGGAGCGTTGGGTGATATTGCCGGTGTCACCCAGTGCCGAGCAGTTCTCCCGCGTTTTCTTCCGCCTGGTTGACCGTGCCTTGAGTCTGGTCGAGATGACCAATGGTGAGGCTGACGTGCGCCTGCACTCGATCATCGTGCATGAAACAGAAACCGGTTATGCCCAGTGCTTCCGTGACGATGTCGACAATCCGCGCATGGGATTGATCGCCCTGGAAGACATCCGTTTCTCGCCCGCCATCATCGCGCAATGGCATAGCCCCGATCTGTTTGAACAACTCAAGCGCGGTACCCGCCGCGCCCCCCGCCCGGTGGAACCCGTATGACAGTCAAGTACAGCCAGGACGCCCCGCAACAGACCGCCGAGCAGGGCGTCAGCATCACCTTGCCGGATGGCTCGCAACGACACTTCGAGCGACCGGTCAGCGTAGCCGAGGTGGCCGCAGCCATTGGCCCTGGCTTGGCACGACAAACCCTGGCCGGCCGGCTGGACGGTCAGTTGCTGGATGCCTGCGACCTGATCAGCAGTGATGCCAGCCTGCAGTTGATCACCCCGCGCGATGACGAAGGGCTGGCGATTATTCGTCACTCCTGTGCCCACCTGCTCGGCCACGCGGTCAAGCAGCTCTACCCGACAGCACGCATGGTGATTGGCCCGGTTATCGAAGATGGCTTCTACTACGATATTGCCCACGAGCGGCCGTTTACACCGGATGATCTGGCGGCCATAGAAGCGCGCATGGCCGAGCTGATCGCGCGTGATTACGACGTCATCAAGCGCATTACGCCGCGCGCGGAGGTGATGGCGCTGTTCCGTCAGCGTGGTGAAGACTACAAGCTGCGGCTGATTGACGACATGCCGGAGCAGGCCACCATGGGCCTGTACTTCCACGAAGAATACGTGGATATGTGCCGCGGCCCGCACGTGCCCAATACTCGTTTTCTCAAGGCATTCAAACTGACCCGTCTGGCCGGTGCCTATTGGCGCGGTGACGCGAAAAATGAGCAGTTGCAGCGTATCTATGGCACCGCCTGGGCGGATCGCAAGCAGCTCAAGGCTTACCTGCAACGTATTGAAGAAGCGGAGCAACGCGATCATCGCCGCCTGGGCCGACAGCTGGATCTGTTCCATTTCCAGGAGGACGCACCCGGCGCGGTATTCTGGCATCCGCGTGGTTGGACCCTGTTTCAGCAATTGATTGCCTATATGCGCCGCTGCCAGCAGGACGCCGGCTATGTCGAGGTCAATTCGCCGGATGTGATGGACCGCAGCCTGTGGGAAATTTCCGGGCATTGGCACAATTACCGTGATCACATGTTCACCACCGAGACCGAAGACGGTCGCGCCCTGGCGCTAAAGCCGATGAATTGCCCCGGTAGTGTCTTGCTCTATCGCCACGGTCTGAAAAGCTACCGTGATCTGCCGATTCGCATGGGGGAGTTCGGCAAGGTGCACCGCTACGAGCCCTCCGGCGCGCTGCATGGCCTGCTGCGCGTGCGCCATTTCACCCAGGACGACGCCCACATCTACTGCACCCCGGCGCAAATGGATGGCGAGTGCCGCGCCATTATCGAGCTGGTGCTGGATATCTATCGTCATTTCGGTTTTGACGATGTGCGCATCAAACTGTCGACCCGGCCGGATAACCGCATGGGTGACGATGCCAGTTGGGACCTGCTGGAAAATGCCCTGGTCAACGCCTTGGAAGGCATGGGCCTGGCCTATCAGTTGAACCCGGGTGAGGGCGCCTTCTACGGCCCCAAACTTGAGTTCGTGCTGCGTGATGCCATTGGCCGCGACTGGCAGTGCGGCACCTTGCAGGTCGATATGAACCTGCCCGAGCGCTTTGGTATCGAGTATGTCGCCGAAGATGGTCAGCGCAAGCGCCCGGTCATGCTGCACCGGGCGCTGTTCGGCTCGCTTGAGCGCTTTACCGGCATCCTAATTGAACACCACGCTGGCAAATTGCCGGCGTGGCTGTCGCCGCT
This sequence comes from Pseudomonas sp., assembly GCA_007117785.1. Lineage (GTDB taxonomy): Bacteria > Pseudomonadota > Gammaproteobacteria > Pseudomonadales > Pseudomonadaceae > Halopseudomonas. Next base: position 501 of record SKFV01000039.1, on the reverse strand, counting down.
GCAGGTCATGGTGCTGTCGATTACCGATGGCCAGACCGACTATGTCAACGAGGTTGCGCAGTGGCTGGCGGATGCCGGCGTGCGCGCCGAGGCCGATGTGCGCAACGAGAAAATTGGCTACAAGGTCCGTGAACAGACCCTCGCGCGTATTCCCTACCTGCTGGTAGCGGGAGCCCGTGAGTGCGCCGCCGGCACCATTGCCATCCGCAGTCGTGATGGTGAGGATCTTGGCATCATGCCCTTGCAGCAGGCCCTGGACTTTCTACACCAGCACACCGCAGCGCCGGATCAGGCGGCGCGGCAACAGGCCCAGCAAGCTCGTTTTCAGCGGCTGACCCAGGCCATGGCGGTCGAACATGAGTGATGTCATGGACGCTGCACTGCAGCAACGCCTGGACCGCCGCCACGCAGACCTGCTGGTACTCGGCGGCACTCTGCTGACGCCCAATGGCGTCGAGCGGTTGGATCTGGCGTGCCTGGCGGGTCGCATAGTTGCGCTTG
>SKFV01000354.1 GCA_007117785.1 Pseudomonas sp. | reverse complement strand
CTGGCCAAGGTCAAAGGCTATGTGGATGCCGGCGTCAGCGAAGGGGCCGAACTGTTGGTGGACGGCCGCGAGGTAAGCGTTGCCGGACTGGAAAGTGGTTTCTTTATGGGCGGCTGCCTGTTTGACCGGGTCAGCGCCGGGATGAGTATCTATCAGGAAGAGATTTTCGGCCCGGTACTCTGTATCGTGCGCGTTCCCGACTACGCTAGCGCCGTGAAACTGATCAACGCCCACGAATACGGCAACGGCACCGCCATCTTCACCCGCGACGGTGACAGCGCCCGCCAGTTCTGCAACGAAATCCAGGTCGGCATGGTCGGCGTCAATGTACCCATTCCGGTCCCCATGGCCTTCCATAGTTTTGGTGGCTGGAAGCGCTCGTTGTTCGGCCCGTTGCATATGCATGGCCCGGACGGTGTGCGCTTCTACACCCGCCGCAAAGCCATCACCGCGCGCTGGCCTACCGGCATCCGCGCCGGAGCCGACTTCATCATGCCCACCATGAGCTGAGAGCCGCCATGCCGATCAGCGACCTCATCGACTTTGCCAGCACCCAAACCGCCGCCGAGCACTATCGCCCGGCGGCAGAGAAAATCATCGCCGGAGACCCCACGCAATGGGTCCGCAATCACTACAGCAGCCCCTGCGGCCAGTTCAGTACCGGCATATGGGGAGCCGAGCCGGGACACTGGCAGGTCAGCTACAGCGAGCAGGAATACTGTGAAATTCTGAGTGGTGAATCCATTCTGCATGATCAGCAGGGCGGGCAGCGTCGGCTCATCACCGGCGATCGTTTCGTCATCCCGGCCGGCTTCGCCGGCAGCTGGGAGGTGATCCAGCCAACCACCAAGGTGTATGTGATTTTCGAGCCGGGTGGCAGCAACTAAATTTACTGATCTGTTTGGTCCTAACGTGACCAGTCGGTTACATTCCTCGTCAGCTAAAGCAATTCGAGAACAATTGTCCCTGCAAGGTCATACCGGCAGGGGTGCTGTTGGTGTCAGCGCCAGCAGCTGCCATGCGAGGAGTTTTGCCTGATGTCACGTTTGCCAGTCATTGTCGGTTTTGGCGGTTTCAACGCCGCCGGCCGTAGTTCCGGTCACCACGGTTTTCGCCGCATGGTTCTGGAGTCTTTGCCCGCGCCTGAGCGGCAAGAAACCCTCGCTGGTCTTGCCGTGTTGATGCAGCTGATCAAGGTTATTGATGATCAATACGTGGATGAAGAAGGCCAGCCGCTGACCCCCGCGGACATTGAAGCGCGCTTTGGCCAACAGATCATCAACGGCACCCTGGTACGCCGTATCGAAAAACGTCACCTGGACGTGGATGCCGCCCACTGGCAGAAAAACCTTACCGTCACCGGTGAGGCCGGCAAGCCCTTCTCCTTTATGACCTTGGCCAAACAGTTGCCCGAACCACTGCCCACCGACTGGGTCGTTGAACCGCTGAATGATACCGACGTCATGGTTACTGTGTACGACGGTTGCGATCTCAAAGTCGACAGTTATCGTTCGCTGGCGGTCAAATCTGCCGGCCAACTGCCAAGTGGCTTCGAGCCCGGCGAACTTTACGCCTCACGCTTTCACCCGCGCGGCCTGCAACTGACCATTACCGCCGCCAGCGATGCCCTGCACAGCAGCGGCCTGGACTGGAACAGCGTACTGGCCGAGATCGAACCGGATCAGGTCGCCGTATTTGCCAGCAGTGCCATGAGTCAATTGGATGACAACAGTTTCGCCGGGGTTATGCAGTCACGACTGAAAGGTGGCCGGGTTACCGCCAAACAGCTGCCACTGGGCCTGAACAGCATGCCCGCTGACTTCATAAACGCTTACGTTCTCGGCAGCTTCGGCACCACGGGTGCGGTGACCGGCGCCTGCGCCAGCTTTCTGTACAACCTGCAAAAAGGTATCGACATGCTCGCCAGCGGGCGGGCTCGCGTGGTGCTGGTGGGCAGCGCCGAAGCGCCGATCACCCAGGAATGCATTGAAGGCTATGGCGCCATGACCGCGCTGGCAACCGAAGACGGGCTGCGTGCCATAGAAGGGTCTGACGAGGTGGACTTCCGCCGCGCCAGCCGCCCGTTCGGGCAGAACTGCGGCTTTACCCTGGCCGAATCAGGACAGTTCGTCATGCTCATGGATGACGAACTGGCGATCAAGCTGGGTGCGGACATTCATGGCGCGGTAACCGATGTCTTTATCAACGCCGATGGCTACAAAAAGTCTATATCCGCGCCGGGACCGGGCAACTACCTGACCATGGCCAAGGCCGTGCATAGCGCCATGCAGATTCTCGGGCCGGAGCGGGTGCGGCAAAACAGCTTTGTGCATGCCCACGGCTCCAGTACTCCGGGCAACCGCACCAGTGAATCCGAGTTACTCGACCGCGTGGCCGGTGCCTTTGCTATCCAGCAATGGCCCGTGGTGGCGGCCAAGGCCTATGTCGGCCACTCCCTGGCCAGCGCCAGTGGTGATCAGTTGATGTCTGCACTGGGCAGCTTCAAGTACCAGTTGCTGCCCGGGATCAAGACCATCGATGCCATTGCCCCGGACGTACATCACCAGCATCTGGATTTCTGCCTGCAAGACCGGCCAGCCACCCAGCCACTGGACGTCTGCTTTATCAACGCCAAAGGCTTTGGTGGCAACAACGCCAGCGCCGTGGTGCTGGCGCCGCAGGTTGCCGAACAGATGCTGGCCAGACGTTACGGTGAAACGGCCTTTGTCGACTACTGCCAACGCCGCGAAACCACCCGCGACAAAGCTCGCAGCTATGACCAGCAAGCGCTGAAGGGTCAGCTGGCGACGCTGTATCACTTCGGCAAGGGGATGCTCAACGATGCCGACCTGGAGCTGAGTGACAGCGGCATCAACATGCCGGGCTATGCCAAGCCGTTGAGCTTCAAGGTGGATGAGCGGTTCAAGGATATGTTGTAGCGCTGACGGCGAGTGCAGGTCGAGCCGCTAGCGTTCGGCGCCACAGCCCATCGATCTACGCAGAGTTCAGCGCCTTTGGCGGGCACAGGCGTGCATCTCTATCACTTATTCGCCCCTCTCCCGCCAGGGGAGAGAGGGGTTGGGGTGAGGAGGAAAGGAGGCTAAACCAAAAAATTACTTCTTGGTCTTCGCCTTGGCTGCAGCAATAAAGGCGGCCATTTCAGCTTTCTTGTCCGCTTCAATGGATTGCACGTTGGGGTTTTCCGCCAATTTGGCCAGCAGCGCTTTAGCTTCTGGCAAGTCAGCGAGCAAGTCCATATCGAAGAGTTTTTTGCCAACGCCCATGGCCAGATCCATGCTGTAAAGGAACATCAGATCTGCGATGGTCATTTCGCTACCGGCGACATAGGGCGAGAAACTGGCGTGGCGCTTCAGGGTGGCCATACCCGCCTGTAGATCGGCCTTGGCTTTTTCCTTTACTTCATCTGACACCTTGCCACCAAAGAAAACTTCCGCGTAGCAGGTACGCGCGGGTAGCTCGATATACAGCTCGATTTCCTTGGTCAACACGCGGGCCATGGCGCGCTGGTAAGGGTCGGCGGGCAGCAGTGCCTTGCCGCCCTGGGTGTCTTCCAGGTATTCCAGAATCACGTTGGTTTCGTTGATAAAGCCGTGCTCGGTTTCCAGGCAAGGTACCTTGCCGCGCGGGCTCATCTTCAGGAAGCTTTCGTCCTGGCTACCGAATACCGTGTTGACCTTGAACTCTACGCCTTTTTCCATCAACGCCAGCTTGACCATATTGAAATAGTTGCTGACCGCAAAACCGTGCAATGTAAGCATGCTGCAAACCTCATGAAGATGTATTTTTTGTGCAACTGTTGTAGACCCTTGGCAGCAAAAATGCCAGTGCCATCACTGGGCTGAATACAGGCCGCCAGATCATCCCGAGATGGCAAAAAACATCCACTTTTGATCATGACCACCCCAACGCCAGTATTCCGCGCTAGACTGAGATGGCACCCACTTCCCGGGACTGATGAAGGAAACTGCCTATGCTCAGCAACGATGAAATTGCCGAAATCAACCTGCTGGCCCAGTTCAACCTGGCCAACACGCAAGAAGGCCTGAAAATTCACCGCCATGAAGCCACGCCAGAAGCGGTGGCGGCCGCTGAACGCCTGTATCGCAAAGGGCTGACCAGCAAGGCGGATGGCGGTTACCTGACCAGCCTGGGACTCGATGCGGTCGAGCACAGTCAGACACTGCTGACCATTCTGCGCACTGCCTGACACGAGTGACTCATGCCGGTAACGGGTGAAATACGACTGGCGCTGCAGGAGGGTATTGATCGCAAGACCCTGACCACCCTGCGCAAACGCTTCAGCCAGCTCAACCAGACCCGCCTGCGCCGGGTTACCCAGGCGCTGGGCAGCCGGCAGTATCAGGTCTTGCAGCTGATTCCCCTGCTGTTTGATGTCAATCACCCCCTGCTGCCTGGCTATATTGCCGGGCACACACCACACGGACTGGCCGGCTACAAACCGGACAACGACACCCTGCTGTCGGCACAAAGCCTGACCCGCAGCTTTACCTGGCGCAAACATCCGGCAGGCTTCACTGCACAGATTCAGGGTCTTTACCTGATGGGTAGTGGCGGCACTATTGCGCAGTCAGACAAAAGCGATCTGGATGTCTGGGTGTGCCACGATCCGGAGCTGAACGAGGCCGAACGGCTGGAACTGGCGAGCAAATGCCAGCTGATTACCGATTGGGCGGAAACGCTCAACTGTGAGGCGCACTTTTACCTGATCGACCCGGCACGTTTCAGCCGCGGCGAACGTGACAGCGACCTGACCACCGAAGATTGCGGCAGCTCACAACATTACCTGTTGCTCGACGAGTTCTACCGCACTGCAATTCTGCTCGCCGGTCGCTACCCCTTATGGTGGATGGTGCCGGTCGAGGAGGAGCGCAACTACCCGGCCTACACCAGTGAACTGCTGGGCAAGCGTTTTCTGCGCGCCCGCGACACCCTGGATCTGGGACATCTCGCTGAGATTCCGGCCGGTGAATATGTCGGCGCCGGGCTCTGGCAGCTGTACAAGGGCATCGACTCCCCCTACAAGTCGGTCCTCAAGTTATTGCTGACCGAGGTCTATGCCAACCATCACCCCGAGGTTGAATGCCTGAGCCTGAGCTTCAAGCGCGCCGTCTTTGCCGGTGAGCCGGATGCCAATGAGCTAGACCCCTACATCATGCTCTACCGCAAGGTTGAGGCCTATCTCAAAGAACGCAGTGACACGGAGCGCCTCGAGCTGGTGCGTCGCTGCCTGTACCTGAAAGCCGATGTACGCCTGAGCCGGCGCGGCGGCATGCTCGACTGGAAACGCCAGTTGATGGAAAAGCTGGTCGCTGAATGGCAGTGGGATACCCGCCAGCTGCAACAACTGGACAACCGCCGCCAGTGGCGCGTGGAAGAGGTCAGCCGCGAGCGTCGCCAACTGGTCAGCGAACTGACCCACAGTTACCGCCTGTTGTCGCATTTTGGCCGCAGCCATCAGGTGATCAATGCGATCAACAACCGCGATATGTCATTGCTCGGTCGCCGCCTGCACGCCGCCTTTGAACGCAAGGCCGGCAAGGTCGAAGTCATCAACCCCGGCATTGCACCCGACCTGGCCGAGCCCTTGCTCACCCTGGCTGTCGAGCAGCGCAGTGGCCAGACCAGCTGGGGACTGCTGCGTGGCTCACTGAATCTGGCCGAGGTGGAGTCGCACAAACCCCTGAAACGCACCCGGCATGTGATGGAGCTACTGGCCTGGGGATATCGCAACGGCGTGATTGATGCCGCCAGCCGCTTTGTGCTGCACCCCGGCGACAGCGCGCTGAGTGAGTTCGAGCTGAACAACCTGCTGATGAGCCTGCGCCAGAGCTTTCCCTTGCCAATACCGCTACTGACGGAGACTGCCCTGTCCCGTGCCAGCCAGCCCTGCCAGGTGCTCTTGCTGGTCAACGTCGGGCTTGATCCGCTGCCCGCCAGCAGCCAACGCAACCTGCACCTGATCAGCAGCCACACCGACGCCCTGGGTTACTCCGGACTACGCGACAACCTGATTCTGAGCATCGACCAGATCACCCTGAACAGCTGGAATGAGCTGCTGGTCAGCCGTTATGACGGGGAACACGCCTGCATTCAGGCCTTGTGTGATTTTCTCAACCAGGGTCAGGCACACCAGCGCCTGCCCGAGCTGCAGGTCGCCTGCTATTGCCGCAACCGTTCCAGTGCGATTGCCGAACGGGTGGAAAGCCTGTTCCGTGACGCCGCTGATCGTTTGCTGGCAGAACCGCCGCAACAAT
>SKFV01000284.1 GCA_007117785.1 Pseudomonas sp. | reverse complement strand
TCGCGAATGGTTCGGTGATGGTGCCGTTCGTCAGCAGGCGCCGATCAGTCCGGCCCTGCATCTGGGGGCCAGCAAGATTCTGGTGATCGGGGTGTCGGATAACCTGGCCCACGAAGCCAAGGCTGCTGCCGGACAGCATGGTCCGCGCCTGCGCGCAGCCCTGCCGCCGACGCTGGCGCAGATTGGCGGGCACCTGCTGAACAGCACCTTTGTCGATAATCTGGAAACCGATATCGAATTGCTTGAGCGCATGAATAGTCTCGCCACTTACATGCCAGCTGGCTCACGTACCCGGGCGAATGGCGTGCGTCCGGTAGAGGTGTTGGTCATTTCACCCAGCGAGCCATTGGATGTGATTGCCGCGCGGCACCGCAAGGCCCTGCCTGCCGGCTTGCGTGCCTTTATCAGGGGTAGCGGTATTACCCGTGCCTCTGGTGGCAGCATGGCCAGCTATCTGTTGTTCGAAGCGGAATACTGCCAGGAGCTGATTGACCTCGGTCGCCGCGACGCTCTGGCACAGACCCAGGCAATCCAGCGCTTTTTGCGGTTGCCTTGCCCGGCCATTCTGGACGATTGAGCCGTCGCTGAAACATCCCCTGCATTCAGCGCCGCTGAAGCGACACTGCGCAGTGTCTGGTCAGGGAACCACCAGCAGACGCAAGGCGTCCAGACGCACTTTCGCCTGTTGCAGGTGGCTCAACCCCTGCTCATGCTGTTTATGCAGTGCGTCAATCTCGCTCTGACGTACCAACGGGTTGACCTGCTGCAGCTGTGTCAGGCGCTCGATGGCTTCGGTCATTTCGGCGCTGAAAGCGGCCAGCGCCTGCTGGCGCAGGCTGTCATGCTGGACCTCGGCGACAGTTTCGGCGCGGTTGAGCAGTTTCTCCACGTTATCACGCTGGCTTTTAGCAACTTTGCTCGCCAGGTGGCGCGGCATGGCTTCCAACTGGCTGTCGAGTGTGTCGAAAGAGACCTTGTTCGCCAGATCGGTGCCATTGATATCCAGCAGGCAACGCACCGGGGTGGGTGGCAGGTGACGCTGCAGCTGCAGTTCGCGCGGGGCTATGGCTTCACTGACGAACAGGCACTCCAGCAACAGGGTGCCGGGCTTGAGCGCCTTGTTTTTCAGCAGGGCAACGGCGCTGTTGCCCATGCTTCCGGCCAGTACCATATCCATGCCGCCTTGCACCATGGGGTGCTCCCAGGTGATGAACTGCATATCTTCGCGGCTCAGGGCGGTATCGCGGTCATAGGTGATGGTGGTGGCTTCGTCGTCACCGAGCGGAAAACTGGCATCCAGCATACGTTCGCTCGGGCGCAGGATCAGGGCATTATCCGAGTGGTCTTCGCTGTCGATGCCAAAGACGTCATACAACCGCTCCATAAAGATCGCCAGTTGCGGGTCATGATCCTGGCGCTCAATGCTGGCGAGCATCTGATCGGCATCGCCATGGCCGCGTGAATGCAGTTCCAGCAAGCGGTCACGGCCCTGGTTCAGGTCGGCTTCCAGTGCCAGGCGGCGCTGGGCGGCGCTATCGAGCAACTGCTCCCAGGCGATATGGTCAGGGTGGTCCAGCTGCAGCAGGAGTTCAGCACCAAATTCGTGCTGCAGGTTGCCCCCGGTCGGACAGGTGCTGAGAAAGGCATTCAGGGCTTCGTGATACCAGGCAAACAGGCGCTCCTGCGCGGTATCTTCTAGATAGGGGATATGCAGCTGGATGGTTGCCTGCTGACCGATACGGTCGAGGCGGCCGATGCGCTGTTCCAGCAGATCCGGGTGGCTGGGCAGGTCAAACATGACCAGATGGTGGGCGAACTGGAAATTCCGCCCTTCGCTGCCAATTTCCGAACAGATCAGCACCTGGGCACCAAATTCCTCGTCGGCGAAAAAGGCCGCCGCGCGGTCACGTTCTACGATGCTCATGCCCTCATGGAAGGTGGCTGCTTGCAGGCCAGTGCGCACACGCAGCGCATCTTCCAGATCCAGGGCAGTTTCCGCATGGGCACAGATGACCAGGACCTTGTTGCGTTTGAGCATTTTCAGCGTATCGATCAACCAGTCAACGCGCGGGTCTTGCTGCCACCAGGGATCGCTGAGGCTGTTCATGGCTTGCCATTCGACTTCCGGGTAGAGCGTCGTCTGGCCATCAAGGTCGTTGTAGATCTCCGGGCAGGGCAGGGGGTAGGGATGCAATTCTCGCCCCGGGAAGCCACTGATGGCTTGTCGGGTATTGCGGTAAAGCACCCGGCCGGTGCCGTGGCGGTCAAGCAGTTGGCGCAGCAGACGTTCGCGGGCTGCAGTCGCGGTTACCGGGTCGGGGTCTTCCAGCGCCTGCAGCAGAGCCGTGATGTCCTGCTCCAGCCATGCACTGAGCTGAGCCTGATCCGCTGTACTCAGCGGTTCGCCATCAAGCATGCGTTTTACTGCAGCGGCAATCGGCTGATAGTCGGCAGTTTCCTGAACAAAGGCGTCAAAGTCGTGGAAGCGGGCCGGATCAAGCAGGCGCAGGCGAGCAAAGTGACTGGCCTGACCCAGCTGTTCGGGTGTGGCGGTCAGCAAGAGTACGCCGGCAATCTTTTGTGCCAGTTGCTCGATCAGGGTGTATTCAGCGCTGGCGTCATCCGGATGCCAGACCAGATGGTGCGCCTCGTCGACCACCAGCAGGTCCCAGTCGCAGGCTTCGGCCCATTGGCTGGTACGCGGGTCCTCAAGCAGGCTCTCCAGCGCGATCAGCACCAGCTGCTCTTCTTCAAAGGGATTGTCTTCGGCGCCGAGCAAGCGGTCGCTGTTGAACAGGGCAAAGCGCAGATTGAAGCGCCGGCGCATTTCCACCAGCCACTGGTGCTGCAGGTTTTCCGGTACCACGATCAGCACCCTCCGGGCACGACCGGTCTGCAGCTGGCGGTGAAGGATCAGACCGGCTTCGATGGTTTTACCCAGGCCGACTTCATCAGCCAGCAGTACGCGGGGAGCGATACGGTCAGCTACCTCGCGAGCAATATGTAACTGGTGCCCGATCGGCTGGGTACGCACCCCGGCGAGTCCGAGCAGCGATGAGCGTTGAACACGGCAATGGTGGCGCAGGGTTTCATGGCGCAGGCTGAACCAGGGCAGCGGATCCGTCTGGCTGGCAAACAGGCGGTCACTGGCCAGGCGAAAACGGATAAAGTTGTCCAGCATGGTTTCGGCAAACTCGGCTGCGCTGCCATCCTCGCGCAGGCCCTGATACACCAGCAGGCCATCCACTTCACTGACATCACTGACGGTAAGCTGCCAGCCTTCGTGATGGCTGATGCTGTCACCCGGGGTAAAGCGCACCCGGGTCAGTGGCGCATTGCGCAGGGCGTAATGGCGGGTTTCGCCACTGGCGGGGAAAAGCAGAACCACTGCGCGTTCGTCCAGCGACAGCACTGTGCCCAACCCGAGCTCTGCTTCTCCATCGCTGACCCAGCGTTGCCCGGGGGTGAATACCGACATGCCATGCTCCTGCTGCGTGAAAAGGCGCATATGGTAACTGATCACCGGTGTCGCCAAAACCGCTTTCTGGTTGCCGGAGACTGCACAGGAGCTTAAGCCTCTGGCGGTCACCCTCGACGGAATCAGGTAGCCAAGTCATGCGATTTCACGATTTTTTACACGAATAGAGCATTTATTTGTCTGTTTTGTGACCGGGTTCACGCTTTTGGGGGATCTAGTTTGCGCTTGCGCGGTCGATATAATAGATACAGACCAACGCAGCGAAAAAAGGGGGTAAGTATGCTGATTCCAGGTTTGCCCCCAGTGGGCTCGGTAAACGACAGGGTTAAAATCAACAAGACGGTCAAGCCGCTGGCGAAAGCCGAGTTCCTGCATGACCTGGTAACCGAGTCACGGGACCGGCGTGAGCGTGATCTGGGGCATTTTCCCGAGCGTCGGCGGCGCCAGCGCGCGGCCAAGCCGACAGACGTCGTCGAGGCTTCTGCGGATGCAGCCACTCAGGCAGACGAGCCTGCCGGGCATGAGTTGCCTGACAAGGGGCTGCTGATCGATATCGAAGTCTGATAATCTTTGCCCATGAACGACGACAATACCCCTGACAATCTGTTCGACCTGCAGCAGGCTCGCCAGCTGCGTCAACACGACCTGAATGAAGCCCGCTTGCAGCATATGCGCCAGGCGTTCGAACGGGCATTGCCGCTGGCCGGTCGCAAAACGGCTGCGGGCAGCCAGAAAGGCAAAAAGGGCAAAAAAAGTAAATCCCCGCGAAAAAAGAAGTAACCCGCCACACTATTGATTATTGTCAATAAACCCGCCGCAGACTCTGGGTACTCTGCAGTCATTGCTTACTGACCCAGAGGAGTCATCACCATGTACATGGACACAGTCGTCGTTGCCGGCATTCTCACTGTAGGTCTGATGGTCGCCTTTCTCGGCGGCGTCGGTTATTTCATTTGGAACGACAGCCACAAGGCAGACAAGAAAAAAGGCTGATTGATTTTCCCTCCAGGCATCGCTCGCAAGGCCTTTGGCGGTTCCCCGAGAGGGTGAACCGCTTTTTTTTGTTCATGACCGACAGCGGGGGATAGATTAGCATGCCGGCATGAGTAAACGATCACGTTGTCCGCGCTGCTTGCGCCCGTCGGATTATTGTCTGTGTGCCGATATTCCTTCACTGCAGGCAACTACCGAGGTGCTGGTTGTTCAGCACCCCAGTGAGCAAAGTCATGCCCTGAATACGGCGCGTCTGCTTTGCCTGGGGCTGGATGCAGCGACCTTAGTGGTTACCGAGCAATTGCCGCCGGACTGGATAGCCTGGCTGCAGGCCCCTGATTACCACACGGAATTGCTCTTTCCCGGACCCCAGGCTGGTGAGCTTGAAGCGACTGAGCTCGAGCGCCCACGCCGGCTGGTTTTGCTGGATGGCACCTGGCGCAAGGCACGCAAGCTTTACTACCTCAATCCGGCACTGCAAGCGTTGCCCCAAGTAGCCCTGCCTGCCGGTCAGCACAGTCGCTATCGCTTGCGCAAGGCGCCCGACGCGGATGCCTTGTCGACCCTGGAGGCGGGGGTCGTTGCGCTGAGTATTATAGAGCCGGCGAGTGACTTTAGTCCCTTGTTGCGGCCTTTTGAGCGACTGATAGAAGGGCAGATCAAGGCTATGGGGGCGCATGTCTGGCAGGCGCATTATGCTGTCCGCGATGCTCGTAACCCCGATAAGTCGTGAGTGCGGCGTATTCGCCGGACTTATAACGCGGGTATTTGCTGCGCATGGCGTTATTCAGCCGCTAGACTTTGCCTGTTGATTGATAGAGACACAACAATAAAACGTATCAATACAGGCAGGATGAATAATGCAGCAAGCTCAACGGGTGGTCATTACGGGTGCAGGGAGTGGGTTGGGTCGCGAGCTGGCGTTGTGCTACGCGCAGCCGGGCGCACGATTGGCGTTGGCCGATATCAATGAAGCGGGTGCCAGAGAGACGCTAGCCATGGTCCGCGCCAAGGGTGCCGAGGGTTTTGTCCAGCGCTGTGATGTGCGCGACTACAGCCAGCTCGCTGCCTTGGCGCAGACCTGTGAAGAGCAGTTTGGCGGGCTTGATGTGCTGATCAATAATGCGGGGGTGGCCTCCGGCGGAATGTTTTGGGACTTGTCGCTGGAAGATTGGGACTGGCAGATCAGTATCAATCTGATGGGTGTGGTGAAAGGCTGCAAGGCCTTCATGCCCATGCTGCTGGAGCAGAAAAGCGGCCATGTCATCAATATTGCTTCCATGGCTGCGCTGATGCAGGCGCCGGGCATGAGTAATTACAATGTGGCCAAGGCCGGCGTGGTCGCCCTGTCTGAATCCCTGCTCTGTGAACTGAAACCGGTCGGGGTTGGCGTGAGTGTGGTCTGCCCGTCCTTCTTCCAGACCAATCTGCTTGATTCCTATCGAGGTCCGAGTTCACAGGACAAGTCAGATATCGCCAAATTGCTGGAAAACTCTCCGATCAGTGCTGCTGAGGTGGCGGCGACCATCGTGCGCGAATCCGCTGCCGGGCAGTTCATGATCTTGCCGCATGAGAAAGGGCGTGAAGCCTGGGCCATGAAGCAGTCGCAACCGGATGCCATCTATTCGGAAATGACTCGCCTGGCGGAGAAAAAGCTCGGGTTGAGCCGTGCCTGAGCGCGCAATTGCGCTGTTTTGCCCAGCCCTGCTTGTGGCACAATAACCTCCTTGATGATAAACCGGGTTGGACGTGGCATGACAGGCTGGGCGGTAGCATGTAAAGGTGCGGTGCATGGCGTCTGAGCTGCGGCAGGTCGGTTTCTTGCTCTG
>SKFV01000346.1 GCA_007117785.1 Pseudomonas sp. | reverse complement strand
TTGAGTGCCGATGTGGTGCGGCAGTGCGAGGATGGTGAACTTGATGCTGAGTTGAGCAAGCGTGCATCCGAAGAGGAGGACAATAATCTCTGTCGGTTGCCTGTACGATGCAACTAGGTCGATGCTGATTGCTTAAGCTGTGACATCAAAAGCCAAATCCACAGGTTTCTGTGCATCAGCCCGATTGCCGTTGACCAGGCTGTTCAAGTCTGTACAAAAACTCAGCTTTCACTTCTCATGCTTACCCGACCTGAACACACAACGCAAAAAACAAGCCGATTGGAGCGAAACCAGCCTCCTGTTATACTAATTGGCTATTCGATCACGGAAGATCAACATTCAAATTGCCAGCCTTGATTAGGAGATAGCTTGTGGAACGCGAATTCATGGAGTTTGACGTTGTCATCGTAGGTGCGGGCCCGTCCGGTCTTGCCGCTGCCTGTCGCTTGAAGAAAGAAGCCGCTGAATCCGGCCAGGACGTAAGTGTCTGCGTCGTCGAGAAAGGCTCTGAAGTTGGCGCCCACATTCTATCCGGTGCCGTGTTCGAACCCCGCGCCCTGGAAGAATTGTTCCCTGACTGGAAAGAACTCGGCGCACCCCTGAACACGCCCGTGACCCGTGACGACATCTACCTGTTCAAGGATGCCGAAAAGGCCAGCAAGCTGCCGGGTGCTCTGGTACCCAAGCCGATGCACAACGAAGGCAACTACATTATCTCCCTCGGCAACCTCTGCCGCTGGTTGGCCGAGCAGGCGGAAAACCTCGGCGTTGAGGTGTATCCCGGCTTTGCTGCCCAGGAAGCCCTGATCGACGAGAACGGTGTAGTGCGCGGCATCATTACCGGTGACCTGGGTATAGACCGTGAAGGCAACCCCAAGCCCGGCATGCACACGCCCGGTATGGAGCTGCGCGCCAAGTACACCCTGTTTGCTGAAGGCTGCCGTGGCCACATCGGCAAACAGCTGATCGCCAAGTACAAGCTAGACAGCGACGCGGATGCCCAGCATTACGGCATTGGCATCAAGGAGCTGTGGGAAATCGATCCGGCCAAACACGAATCCGGCCTGGTTGTGCATACCGCTGGCTGGCCCCTCGATCTGATGAAGGGTGAGAACACCGGTGGTTCTTTCCTCTATCACATCGAAGACAACCAGGTTGTTGTCGGCCTGATCGTTGATCTGTCCTACAGCAACCCGCACCTGTCGCCCTTTGATGAATTCCAGCGCTACAAACAGCACCCGGTCATCAAGCAGTACCTGGAAGGCGGCAAGCGTATTGCCTACGGTGCACGCGCCATCTGCAAAGGCGGCCACAACTCGCTGCCCAAATCCGTCTTCCCCGGTGGCGTGCTCATCGGTTGTGACCTGGGCACGCTGAACGCAGCCAAGATCAAGGGCAGCCATACTGCCATGAAGTCGGGCATGCTGGCTGCTGACGCTGTGCTCAAGGCCCTGAAAGACGGCCGTGAAGGCGGTGACGAGCTGAACGAGTACCCGGAGCTGTTCAAGGACAGCTGGCTGTACGACGAACTCTTCCGCGCGCGTAACTTCAGTGCGGCGATTCACAAGTTCGGTACCTTCATGGGCGGTGCGTTCAACTTCGTTGACCAGAACATCTTCGGTGGCAAGTTCCCGGTTACCCTGCGTGACACCACGCCGGATTATGCCTGCATGAAGAAAGCCTCTGAGGCACCGAAAATCGACTATCCGAAGCCTGATGGTGTGATCAGCTTCGACAAGCTGTCGTCGGTATTCATGTCCAACACCAACCATGAAGAAGATCAGCCTGTGCATCTGACACTGAAAGATGACAGCGTGCCGCTGAACATCAACCTGCCGGAGTACGACGAGCCGGCTCAGCGTTACTGCCCGGCTGGCGTGTACGAGATTGTGACCAGCGAAGACAGCGGTGAGAAGAAGTTCCAGATCAATGCGCAGAACTGCGTGCATTGCAAAACCTGTGACATCAAGGATCCATCGCAGAATATCAACTGGATCGCACCGGAAGGTACTGGCGGCCCGAACTACCCCAATATGTAAGTTCAGCGCCATACAAAAAACCCGGCCTCAGTGCCGGGTTTTTTTGTTTTTGCTGCGGGCCCAATGAAAGAACGAAATGCGAATCTGTTACATGGCGATAAACAGACTGTTCAGGTATTCCAAATCAGTTTATCAAAGACAGGTTATCGACTGGAAAATAGCCGATTTTCAACAATACTAAATACATCAGCTGCCGCATTTCCCCCCAAGTGTGTTGGCTGACGAAGCCAGCGCCTGGCGCCGGCTTCTGTAACACTCCTAATGGTCTTGACCCGAACTCCTCCCCCAGAGTTCGGGTTTTTTTTGCCTGGCTGACAAGTGACTCAGGCAGCCAGGGGAAACAACCGATGGAAGTTGTCAGTGGTGCTTTGCTGCAGCTGCTCCAGAGATTCTCCACGCAACTCGGCAAGGAAGCTGGCGACTTCATGCACGAACTGCGGCTCATTGGGTTTGCCGCGGTGAGGTACCGGCGCTAGGTAGGGAGAGTCGGTTTCCACCAGCAGACGATCCGCTGGAACTTGCCGGGCAACCTCACGCAGCTCACTGGCATTGCGAAAGGTGACAATGCCGGAAAGGGAGATGTAATAGCCCAGATCCAGGGCCTGCCTGGCCATATCCCAGTCTTCGGTAAAGCAATGCAATACGCCGGCATTGGCCAGATCGGCCTCGCGCAGCATACGCAAGGTGTCTTCCTTGGCGCTGCGGGTATGGATGATCACCGGCTTTCCGCTCTGGGACGCCGCTTGCAGGTGAGTAGCAAAGGAAGCTTGCTGCGGTGCGGCATGTTCCGGGTGATAGTAATAATCCAGCCCGGTCTCACCAATGGCAACTACCCGCGGGTGGTCGATGGCGTGCACCAGCCAGTCCAGGCTTGCCTGGCCGTTATTGGCCAGATCCAGTGGATGGATGCCAACACTGCAATAGACATCGGCATATTGCTCGGCAAGCCCTTTGACCACAGGTGCATTGGCCGCATCGACACCAATGCAGAGAAATTTACCGATACCCCGGGCGCGAGCAGCATCCAGTGCACTGTCCAGCGACCCCTGGTGAGCAGTAAGGTCCAGACGGTCAAGGTGACAATGGGAGTCAATCAGCATAAAGAATCTCGATAACAGCTTCTGGCGGCAAGGGAACTGATAGTCGCCCCTGACTCGGAGCTTGTAGCTTGTAGCTTGTAGCTTGTAGCTTGTAGCTACATGGTATGCGTGGGTCGATCCGATTTCAGCGCACCGGCAAGGTAGGTTTCGATCTTGCTGCGTGCGGTATTGTCCTGATCACTGAACTGCACGCCGATACCCGCGGCCCGGTTGCCTTGGGCTCCACGTGGGGTAATCCAGATCACCTTGCCGGCAACCGGTATCTTTTCCACCTCATCCATCAGGTTGAGCAACATGAAGACTTCATCACCCGGGCGGTAATGCTTGTTGGTTGGAATAAACAGCCCACCATGCTTCACAAAGGGCATGTAGGCGGCATAAAGAACCGACTTGTCCTTGATGGTCAGCGACAGGATGCCATTACGCGGACCTGGAGCAGCTGGGTTGTTCATCGTCGATCGTTCCCGCGTCGAATGAATGATTACACTAAGATAATACAGTAAATCCTTGTAATGCCTAGGGTCTGTTACCTTTTCGTCACAGACCATATCGGGCACAGGTATGTCTGACCTAACGCCTGGACATCAACTGCTTCCACTGCAGCAACAGGCTTTCCAGCAGTAATACCCGATTCAGGTTAGCCTTGCCCAGCAACATACCACGATGCGCCAAGAGCCAATCTTGCCATGCCTGGAGAGCAGCCATATCCAGTCTATCGGCCATATAACCGAGGACTTTATCCATATCGGCGTTGGCGCTCAATTCACCCACACCCTGGCGGTATTTCAGCAGATCCAGCGTCCAGTCACAAAACCAGTCCAGCAACAACAGCAAGGGCACGGCCTTCCAGCGCTCGGCCAGGGCGGTCGGCCCCTGCTCACCCTTGAGCAGTTGCTTGACCCCGGCAACAACGTCAGAACGCCACTCTGCAGCGCCCTGCTGATCAAGCTCCAGCGCCCGCAAGGGTGCCCCGGCAGCCATCACCAGCAACTGCTGAGCAGTTGCCTGGTCCAGCTCTGGCTGTGCGTCTTGCAACCAGGCCAGCGCCTCATCTGGAGCCGGCAGCGACAGAGACACTTGCTGACAACGGCTGCGTATGGTTGCCAGTAACTGACTTGGCTGGTCACTGATCAACAGCAGATAGGTATCTGCCGTCGGCTCTTCAAGTGATTTCAGCAACGCGTTCGCCGCATTGTTGTTCATCGCTTCCGCCGGATGCAGCACAATTACCTTGCGGCCACCCTGCTGCGCAGTCTGCGCCATGAAATCAACCAGTTGGCGTACCGCATCCACCTTGATCATCTTGCCCGGTTCTTCCGGCTCCAACAGCAACCAATCCGGGTGAGTACCTGCCTGCGCCAGCAGGCAGTTACGACAGGTTCCACAGGCCGGACCGGGAACCGGCTGGCTACACAACAGACTGGCGGCCAACGCATTGGCATACAGACGTTTGCCTATGCCGGCCGGCCCCGAGAACAACCAGGCATGCGGCTGCTGATCGCGGCGTATCCGCTGCTGCCAGTCATCAAGATGCCAGGGGCAGGGTTGCGCAGCCTCAGCCATGCCAGCGCTCCAGAATCTCGCTTATCACGCAATCCAGCTGATTTTGTACCGCAGCCAATTCAACGCTGGCATCAATCACCCGATAGCGTTCCGGATCCGCCTTGGCCCGCTGCAGATAGGCACTGCGTACCGCCTGAAAGAAGTCGACATGCTCCTGCTCAAAGCGGTCAAGCGCGCTACGCGCCTGAGCCCGCGCCATACCCACTTCAACCGGCAAGTCAAAAATCAACGTCAAGTCTGGTCTCAAGCTACCCTGGACCCAATCTTCCAGAGTCGCAATTCGCGCCGGGGCAATACCGCGGCCACCACCCTGATAGGCATAGGTTGCATCGGTAAAGCGGTCACTGATGACCACCTTGCCCGCCGCCAGCTGGGGGCGGATCAGGCTGTTCAGGTGCTGTGCCCGAGCCGCGAATACCAACAACAGCTCGGTATCGTCATCCATGCGCTCACTGTGCTGACTGAGCAGCACCGAACGGATTTCTTCCGCCACCGGCGTACCACCGGGCTCACGCGTCAACAGCGGTTCACAACCGGCTGCTCTCAAGTGCTCGGCAAGATAATGCAGGTTGGTCGACTTGCCCGCCCCTTCCGGGCCTTCCAGAGTAATGAACAGACCGCTCATTGCTCACTCTCCTCTGGGCGGGAAATCGGCGCCGGGCTTGAACGGTAATTTTCTGCACGGTTTTCAATCTGATAGTTACGAACGGCGCGATTGTGTTCGCGCAGAGTGTCAGAAAAGTGGTGGGTACCATCGCCACGGGCAACAAAGTACAAACTGGTACCCGGCTCGGGGTTGACCGCCGCGACCAGTGCTTCTCGTCCGGGCATGGCTATCGGGGTCGGCGGCAAACCATCAATGGTGTAGGTATTCCATGGCGTCGGCTCGCGCAGGTGGCGGCGAAGAATCCGCCCTTCATAGGCATCACCCATACCATAGATGACGGTAGGGTCCGTTTGCAGGCGCATACCAATGCGCAGGCGGCGGGTAAACACACCGGCAATCTCACCTCGCTCATGGGCGACACCGGTTTCACGCTCAATGATCGAGGCCAGAATCAGAGCTTCATAGGGCGTCTCGATGGGTAAGTCATCCGACCGTTGCGCCCACACCTCCTCCAGCGTATTTGCCATGCGTTCATAGGCACGCAACAGGATATCTCGGTCACTGGTATTGCGCGTGTACTGATAGGTATCCGGGAAGAAGCGCCCTTCCGGGTGCTCACCCGCGAGCCCAAGCTCGGCCATGACCTCTTCGGCGCTCAGTTCCAGCGGCAGGGTTTGCTGCAAACGTTCGGCATTTGCCAGCACCTGGCGGAACTGCTGAAAAGTTCGCCCTTCGACCAGGGTAACCTGGCGCCGCACCACCTCGCCACGCTGCAACATGCCCAACAACTGCTCTGCGGTAATACCAGCAGGCACATGGTACTCACCGATCTGAAGTACCGCATCCGGGGTCTGGAACTGCCAGTAACGGCGCAACCAGTCGGCACGCTCCAGCCAGCCTTCGCGCTCCAACCTTGTCAGTAGGCGGCCCGGTGAAGTACCCGGATCAACGTCCAAGGTTTGCGTCTCGCTGATATTCACCGGTTGCGCCAGGGTCTGCTGCA
>SKFV01000249.1 GCA_007117785.1 Pseudomonas sp. | reverse complement strand
TGGCGTATTAAATTGCTGCCGGTACCGCGGCCGAACCGGCATGACGAAGGCGTCAAGCGCATCATGACCTTGATGATTCCGGCCCTGTTCGCGGTGTCCGTCAGTCAGATCAATTTGCTGTTGGATACCGTGTTGGCGTCCTTTCTGCAGACCGGCAGTATTTCCTGGCTGTATTACGCTGATCGCTTGTCCGAGTTGCCGCTGGGTGCTTTCGGTATCGCCATTGGTACGGTGATTCTGCCGGCGTTGTCACGCCAGCATGCCGGATCTGACCCGAAAGCCTTTGCTGCTACGTTGGATTGGGCCATCCGCATGGTGCTGCTGATTGGTGTGCCGGCGGCGCTGGCGCTGTTGTTGCTGGCCGAGCCGCTGATTGCCACCTTGTTCCACTACGGTGCCATGACCGATCGCGATGTGCTGCAATCCTCGGCGGCCCTGCGCGCTTATGCGGTCGGGGTGATGACCTTTATGTTGATCAAGGTGCTGGCGCCGGGCTACTTCGCCCGCCAGGACACCAAAACCCCGGTCAAGATTGCCATTCTGTGCATGGTTGCCAATATGGTGCTTAACCTGATCCTGATCTGGCCCCTGGCGCATGTCGGCCTGGCGTTGGCAACCTCGCTGTCGGCCCTGCTGAACGCCAGCCTGCTCTGGTGGGGGCTGCGCAAATCGGGTATCTACATTGCCCAGCCGGGCTGGGGTCTGTTTGCCCTGCGTCTGGTATTGGCCAGCCTGGCCATGGTACTGGTGGTTTACTGGCTGGCGGCGGATGTCAGCCTGTGGCTGGAGTGGGGCTGGCAGCAGCGGGTCATGCAGATGGGCCTGCTGGTGTTGGCCGGTGCGGGTGCCTATGGAGTGGCCCTGTTGCTGGCCGGTTTCCGCCCGCGTCATCTGCGCAAATAAGTTGGCCTGCCAGCACGCTGCGGAGCTGGTGGCTTGCCCAGCGCCCCATGGGGTATACTGCGGCGCTTTCACTCATCCATTATGACGAGCACTATGGAACTGGTCCGCGGCCTTCACAATCTGCGGCCCCGGCATCGGGGCTGTGTGGCAACCATCGGCAATTTTGACGGTGTGCATGCCGGCCATCAGGCCATCCTCAAGCGCTTGCGGGAGCATTCCCGGCGTCTTGGTCTGCCCGGCTGCGTGGTGATCTTTGAGCCCCAGCCGCGCGAGTACTTTGCGCCCGAGGCGGCACCACCACGCCTGTCCCGTCTGCGTGACAAGCTGGCGCTTTTGGAGGCCGAGGGCGTTGACCGGGTACTTTGCCTGGCGTTCAACCACCGTTTGCGCAGCCTCAGCGCGGAGGCCTTTGTCCAGCAGGCGCTGCTGGATGGCTTGGGTATCAAGCACCTGGAGGTGGGCGATGATTTTCGCTTTGGCTGTGATCGCTCCGGTGATTTTGCCTTTTTGCAGGACAGTGGCACCCGCCATGGCTTCAGTGTGGAAGCGGCCAGCACGGTGGCTGACTGCGGCGAACGGATCAGCAGTAGCCGGGTGCGTCAGGTGCTGGCCGACGGTGACTTCGAGCAGGCCGAACGCTTGTTGGGGCGCCCCTTCAGTATTACCGGTCGGGTGATCTATGGTCAGCAACTGGGCCGTACCCTGGGTGCGCCGACAGCCAATGTCCAGCTCAAGCGCCTGCATGCTCCGTTGAATGGTGTTTACCGGGTCAGTGCAGTGGTTGATGGCAATGACGAGGCGCTGATGGGCGTCGCCAACATCGGTCGTCGTCCCAGTGTGGGTGACGACGGCCAGGCCCACCTGGAAGTTCATCTGTTTGATTTCAGTGGCGATCTTTACGGCCGCCGACTGACTGTGCTGTTCCACGAGAAACTGCGTGACGAGCACCACTTTGATTCGCTGGATGCCCTGAAGCAGGGTATTCAGGCTGACTTTGCCAAAGCCCGCGCCCAGTGGGGCATTTAATTTACCTTTTGCGTATTCACGTCTGGACTCAATCGACATGACCGATTACAAAGCGACACTGAATCTGCCGGCAACCGACTTTCCGATGAAGGCCGGTCTGCCGACACGCGAGCCCGCTACCCTGCAGCGCCTGGATGGCCTGTATCAGCGTATTCGCGACGTCAGTCAGGGCCGCCCGCAGTTTATCCTGCACGATGGTCCACCCTACGCCAACGGCAGCATTCATATCGGTCATGCGGTCAACAAGATCATCAAGGACATGATCATTCGTTCCAAGACCCTGTCCGGCTATGACGCGCCTTACGTGCCTGGTTGGGATTGCCATGGTCTGCCGATCGAACACAAGATCGAGACCACCCATGGCAAGCATCTGGAGCCGGCGAAGACTCGCGAATTGAGCCGTGCTTATGCTGCGGAGCAGGTTGAAGGCCAGAAAGCGGACTTTATCCGTCTCGGCGTGCTGGGCGACTGGAACAAGCCGTACCGCACCATGGACTTCAACAATGAAGCCGGTGAAATTCGTGCGCTGGGCAAGATGGTCGAGCAGGGTGTGGTGTTCAAGGGCCTGAAACCAGTCAACTGGTGTTTCGACTGTGGCTCGGCGTTGGCCGAGGCGGAAGTCGAGTACGCTGACAAGCAGTCGCCGACCATTGACGTCGGCTTTTTCTGTGCCGAGCCGGAGAAGCTGGCGACCGCCTTTGGCCTGGATGCGCTGAGCAAGCCGGCCCAGGCAGTTATCTGGACCACCACCCCGTGGACTATCCCGGCCAACCAGGCACTGAATATCCACCCGGAATTCGACTACGCGCTGGTGGATGTCGGTGATCGGGTGTTGCTGCTGGCTGAAGAACTGGTGGAGAGCTGCCTGCAGCGCTATGGCCGTGAAGGTCAGGTGTTGGCCACCACGACCGGCGATCAACTGGAATGGATCACTTTCCGTCACCCCTTCTACGATCGCCTGTCACCGATCTATCTGGCCGATTATGTCGAGCTGGGTGCTGGTACCGGTATCGTGCATTCAGCCCCGGCCTACGGTGAAGACGACTTTTACACCTGCAAGCGCTACGGCATGCACAACGACGAGATTCTCAATCCAGTGCAGGGTAACGGCGTCTATGCCGAGTCGCTGGAATTTTTCGGCGGCCAGTTCATCTGGAAGGCCAACCCCAATGTGGTGGCCAAGCTGGATGAAGTCGACTGTCTGCTGGCACACGAGCAGGTCAGCCATAGCTACATGCATTGCTGGCGGCACAAGACACCGGTGATCTACCGTGCCACGGCGCAATGGTTTGTCGGTATGGATGTGCCGGTAGCCGGTGGAGAGACCCTGCGCGAGCGCGCACTGAAGGCCATCGAAGAGACCCACTTCGTGCCTGACTGGGGCAAGCAGCGCTTGCACAACATGATTGCCGGTCGACCGGACTGGTGTATCTCGCGCCAGCGTAACTGGGGCGTGCCCATCCCGTTCTTCCTGCACAAGGAAAGCGGTGACCTGCACCCGCGCACGTTAGAGCTGCTTGAACAGGTTGCGCAGAAAGTCGAGCAGCAGGGCATTGATGCCTGGTTCCAGCTGGATGCGGCCGAGCTGCTGGGTGACGAAGCGGCTGACTATGACAAGATCAGCGATACCCTGGATGTCTGGTTTGATTCCGGTACCACCCACTGGCACGTCATGCGTGGCTCGCACTCGATGGGGCATGCCCAGGGTCCGCTGGCGGATCTGTATCTGGAAGGCTCTGACCAGCACCGTGGCTGGTTTCATTCGTCCCTGCTGACCGGTGCCGCGATCGACGGTCATGCGCCCTATAAGGGGCTGTTGACGCACGGTTTTGTGGTGGATGAAAACGGCCGCAAGATGTCCAAGTCACTGGGTAACGTGATTGCACCGCAGCAGGTTACCGATAGCCTGGGTGCTGACATTCTGCGCCTGTGGGTCGCCTCGTCGGATTACTCCGGTGAGATGGCGGTATCCCAACAGATTCTACAACGCAGTGCCGATGCCTATCGGCGCATCCGTAATACCGCGCGCTTCCTGCTCTCCAACCTGAACGGCTTTGACCCCAAAGAGCATCTGTTACCGCCTGAACAGATGCTGGATCTCGACCGCTGGGCGGTGGATTACACCCTGCGCCTGCAGCAGGAGATCAGCGAGGCTTACAACAGCTACCGGTTCTGGAACGTGTACCAGAAGATCCATAACTTCTGCGTGCAGGAGCTCGGTGGTTTCTATCTGGACATCATCAAGGATCGCCAGTACACCACCCAAGCCGATAGCGTTGCCCGTCGCTCCTGCCAGAGTGCGCTTTATCATATCGCCGAGGCCCTGGTGCGCTGGATTGCGCCGATTCTGTCGTTTACTGCCGAAGAGCTGTGGCAGTATCTGCCGGGTGAGCGTGATGAGTCGGTCATGTTGACGACCTGGTATCAGGGTCTGCATGCCTTGCCCGCTGATGCCGAGCTTGGCCGAGACTTCTGGGATCAGGTGATTGCGGTGAAAACCGCCGTCAACAAGGAGCTGGAAAACCAGCGCAACGCCAAAGTGATTCGCGGTAACCTGCAAGCCGAGCTGGTGCTCTACGTAGACAGCGATTTGCAGGCGACCCTGGAGCGACTCGGTGATGAGCTGCGTTTCGTGCTGATCACCTCTGAGGCTACGCTGGCGCCTCTGGCCTCGGCACCGGCCGATGCGGTAACGACAGAACTGAACGGGTTGAAACTGCAGGTGATGAAATCCGAGCACACCAAGTGTGAGCGCTGCTGGCACTTCCGTGCCGATGTCGGCAGTCATGCCGGCCACGAAACCATCTGTGGTCGCTGCGTGGACAACATCGAGGGTGCCGGTGAGGTACGCCGACATGCCTGAGGCGCAACGCAGTCTGATCTGGCTGTGGCTGTCCGCCGGCATACTGGTGCTGGACCTGCTGACCAAGTGGCTGGCTGAGGCCTATCTGCTGCCTTACCAGCAGGTGCCCTTGATTGACGGGCTGTTCAGTCTGATGCTGGCCTACAACCCGGGCGCCGCGTTCAGCTTTCTGGCGTCGGCCGGTGGCTGGCAGCGCTGGTTCTTCTCCGCTGTGGCGGTGGTGGTCAGCATAGTATTGGTGATCTGGCTGGCCCGCCTGAGCCGTGACAAGTGGATCGAAGCCATGGGGCTGTCGCTGATACTCGGCGGTGCGCTGGGTAATTTGTATGATCGTGTTGTACACGGTCAGGTGGTCGACTTCATTCTGGTACATTGGCAACAGGACTGGTTTTTCCCGGCGTTCAATGTTGAAGACAGTGCGATTACCGTCGGGGCCGTTCTGCTGATTGCCGATATGTTCTGGCCGCGCAAGGCTGCCGGTACGGCATGACTCAACTGGCCACCTGAACGTGGCCTTCTTTTTACACTCATTTGTCAGGTCCCGCGCATGAGCGAAAATCGCATCAATAAAGACAGCCAGGTCACCTTGCATTTCACCCTGAAACTGCCCGATGGCGAGGTGGTTGACAGCACTCTGGAGAAACAGCCGGCGACCTTCAAGGTCGGTGACGGCAGTCTGTTGCCCGGTTTTGAACAGGCGCTTTATGGCCTCAAGGCGGGTGACAAGCGCAGCTTCGAGATCACTCCTGAGCAGGGTTTCGGTCCGGGTAACCCGCAGAATATCCAGGTGATGCCGCGTGACAACTTCAATGAAATGGAACTGGAAATCGGTCTGCTGGTGATTTTCCAGGATGCGGCCGGTGGCGAGCTGCCGGGGGTGGTGAAGACGATTCACGACACCACGGTCGAGGTGGATTTCAATCATCCGCTGGCTGGCAAGATAGTGACCTTTGAGGTCGAGATTATTGCTGTTGCCTGAGGGGGTGGTGAGTGTGCATCCTCGCCAACCTTCATGCATAATACCTGAGTAAATCACTCTGATTTAATGCCGAGGCTGAGTATGCAGATCAAACTGGCCAATCCCCGTGGTTTCTGTGCCGGGGTGGACCGCGCTATCGAGATCGTCAATCGGGCACTGGAGGTGTTCGATCCGCCGATCTATGTGCGCCATGAAGTGGTGCACAACAAGTTTGTGGTCGAGGATCTGCGCAGCCGCGGTGCCATTTTTGTCGAAGAAATCGACCAGGTGCCGGATAACGTTATCGTTATCTTCAGTGCCCACGGGGTTTCCCAGGCGGTCCGCCAGCAGGCGGCGGATCGTGGCCTCAAGGTGTTTGATGCGACCTGTCCGCTGGTGACCAAAGTACATATGGAAGTGGCCCGTTACAGCCGTGATGGTCGCGAGTGTATTCTGATCGGCCACGCCGGCCATCCGGAGGTGGAGGGCACCATGGGGCAGTACGATGCGTCCAATGGCGGGGCCATCTATCTGGTTGAGGATGAGGCCGATGTGGCGGCCTTGCAGGTGCAGCATCCCGAGCGCCTGGCGTTCGTCACCCAGACCACCTTGTCG
>SKFV01000282.1 GCA_007117785.1 Pseudomonas sp. | reverse complement strand
TGATGGATGATACAGCACGGGTAATTGATGCCCTGCGCGCGCGCTTTCCGTCGATCAACGGGCCACGCAAGGATGATATCTGCTACGCCACCCAGAACCGTCAGGATGCGGTCAAGCAACTTGCGGCCGATTGTGATCTGGTGCTGGTGGTGGGTAGCCCGAACAGTTCCAATTCCAACCGTTTGCGTGAGCTGTCCGAGCGCATGGGTACGCCGGCCTATCTGATTGATGGTGCCGCTGAGATCCAGCGTGACTGGTTGCAGGGCGTGAATACTATCGGCGTCACCGCCGGTGCCTCTGCGCCGGATGTGCTGGTGCGCGAAGTGATCCAGCATTTGCACAGCTGGGGTGCTATCGGCGCGGAAGAGTTAGCTGGGCGGGAAGAGAATATCGTCTTCAGTATGCCCAAGGAATTGCGGTTGGTGGATGCCAGCGAAGTTCAGTAAGTCCTTGGCCTTGTGTGAACGTATCAGCCATTAATGCTGTGTTTGGGGAAGCACTGATAACGCGGGTGCGGCAACGCAGGTAGTTCTTCAGAGGCTCGCTAGGTTGCGCGCGGCAAATCCTTCCATTGCGTTGTATACGCCGGGCTTTTGAAGGCCTGCCGCATACGCCAGGCCGGGTTGGCGGGCAGGCGGCCGATGCGGATGCTGCCGCGACCCTGGTAGTGGTTGATCCTGTCCATCACTGCCATCAACTCATCACTACCGGCCCGTGGCCGTGGCTTGAACAGATCCGGGGTGTACTGGCCTGGTTCGATCAACTCCATCAATATGACCCCCGCTTTGGCGTAGCCGATACCCGGCCGGTAGATTTGTGCCAGCCCGTGCAGGGCCAGTTGCACCAGGTCGCGGGTGTCGGCGGAGGGGTAGGGTAGCTCCAGGGTGATTTGCTGGCGCTGGGCCTGGGCGCCGTCGTAGACCCCGGTACGGATAAACAGGTGCAATACCCGGCACAGGCTCTGTTGTGCGCGAAGCTTTTCTGCCGCGCGCGAGGTGTACAGGGTAATGGCTTCGGCCAGGCTGTTCTGCTGATAGACGCGGCTGGAAAAGGAGCGGGTGCTGGCGATCATTTTCTTGCGCTCCGGGCCGTCTTCCAGTGGAAAGCAGGCTTCGCCGGCCAGTTCGCGGGCAGTGCGTTGCAGTACGCTGTTGAAGCTGCGCTTGAGCAGGCGCTGATCATAGCTGGCCAGGTCGCTGGCCTGCTCGATACCCAGCAGGCGCAGGCGTTGGGACAACCGCCGGCCAACGCCCCAGACCTGTTCTACCGGCGCCAGTGCGAGTAGCTTGCGCTGGCGTACCGGGCTACGCAAATCGACCACGCCACCGGTCTGCGGCCAGCGTTTGCTGGCCCAGTTGGCCAGTTTGGCCAGGGTCTTGCGCGGCGCCAGACCGATGCTGACGGGGATGCCGGTATGTTGCAGCACCTGCGCCCTGAGTTCGACCGCCCAGTGTTGGAGGTCATGTTCCTCGCCCAGGCCGCTGATATCGAGAAAGCTTTCATCGATCGAGTAGCGCTCGATGGCGGGTACAACCGCTGCCAGGGTATTCATGACACGGTCGGACAGGTCGGCATAGAGGGCGTAGTTGGAGCTAAAGACTTCAATGCCGTGGTTACGGATGGCGTCCTGAATCTGGAACAGGGGTACGCCCATGGCGATACCCAGAGCTTTGGCTTCGTTGCTGCGACTGACCACGCAGCCATCGTTGTTGCTCAGCACCACGACCGGGCGCTGACGCAAGTCGGGACGGAACAGGCGCTCGCAACTGACGTAGAAGTTGTTGCAGTCAACCAGAGCGTATAACGGCTTACCCATAGCGATTCAACGGAAACGGTGCTTGTGCAGGCTGTGGGTGACCACGCCCCAGACCTCCAGTGCATCCGTCTGCTGCAGACGCAGCGGTGGAAACTTTGGGTTGGCGGGCATCAGCACCGGCAGGCCAGCTTCGTAGGTCAGGGTCTTGACGGTGAATTCGTTGTCGATGCAGGCGATGATGACATCACCGGGCAGGGCCCGCACAGCCCGGTCGACCACCAGAATATCGCCGTCGTAGATGCCGGCATCCTGCATGCTGTCGCCCTGGGCGCGGAGCAGAAAGGTGTGTGCGGCCTGTGCGTTGACCAGTTGATCGAGTGACAGCGCAGCATCGCGGTGATCGTCCGCCGGGCTGGGAAAGCCGGCGGCTACCCCGTGCGCAAACAGGGGCAGGCGCAGTCGGCTGGCGGGGGTGGGGCCAAGCAGGGTGACAGACATGACGAACCTATCCATTTACTGTTTATATATACAGTAAAGATAAGTCGTCACTGTCCGCGGGTCAAGCTGCTTATGCGGTTTTGCTGCGCCGTTGCCCGAGCTTCTCACCCATGCGCACAGCACTGCCGGCGGCCAGGTTCTCTGCCCACTCAACCTGCTGCGGACCGAACAGGACGATGGCGGTGGAACCTAGCTTGAAGCGGCCCATTTCGGCGCCGTGCCCCAATTGTGGTGCAGCCTGACCGTAACGCTGGGCATGCAGTTGCCGGCGTGGCGGCGCGACCAGGCCGGCCCAGACGGTTTCCACCGAGGCGACGATCATGGCACCGACCAGCACCACGGCCATGGGGCCGGCTTCTGTGTCGAACAGGCACACCACGCGCTCGTTGCGGGCAAAGAGTTCAGGGACATTTTCGGCGGTGGTCTGATTCACCGAAAACAGCTTGCCCGGGACGTAGATCATGTCGGTCAGGGTGCCGGCCAGCGGCATATGCACGCGATGATAATCCTTGGGCGACAGATAGACGGTGGCAAACTGGCCGCCCTGAAAGGGCGCGGCGTGTTCGGGGTTGCCACCCAGCAGCTCGAGCAGGCTGAAGCTTTGTCCCTTGGCCTGGAAAATCCGTCCGTGCTCGATAGCGCCGAGCTGGCTGATGCCGCCGTCGGCCGGGCAGAGGATGCTGTCGGCACCACTGTCGAGCGGACGGGCGTCGTCTTTCAGTACGCGGGTAAAAAAGTCATTGAAACAGGCGTAGGCGGTCGGGTCGGTTTCGGCCGCTTCGCTCATATCGACCTGGTAGCGTTTGACGAACCAGGTGATAAAGGGGTTTTTTACCCAGTTCCAGCGGCATTCGGCCAGTGCGCCCGCAGTACGGGAGAGCAGGTGCTGGGGCAACAGGTATTGCAGGATGATGAATAAACGCTCGCGCATAACGCTTCCTTAGACTTCTACGGGGGTATCGGGGTGGTTGCCCCATTCCGACCAGGAGCCGGCATAGGCTTTTACCGGGTAGCCGAGCAGCCGAGCTACCAGATAGGTAAAGCCGGAACGGTGGTGGGTCTGGCAATGAGTGACGATGTGTTTGTCCGTGGTGATGCCCTGGGCGGCTAACCACTCGGCTATATCAGCACGCAGGCGCAGGCCGCGATCCGGGTCCATACTCTGGGTCCATTCGCAGTTGATGGCGCCGGGGATATGTCCGCCTTTTTGCGCCAGCACTTTCTCGCCATGGTATTCGGCGGGAGAGCGGGCGTCCCAGATCACCCGATCCGGGTTATCCAGATCGTTCATTAGCTCATCTACGCTGATGGTTGCCGCTGAACTGATGGTCAGCTCGGGTTGGCTGGGGGAGACCTGCTGAGTCTGGGTCTCTAATACCAGGCCGTCGGCCTGCCAGGCTTTCAGCCCACCGTTCAGGTAACTGAAGTGCGAGTGACCAATACTGTCCAGCAGCCAGATAAAGCGTCCGGCCCAGCCGCCGCCTTCATCGTCATAGACCACATAATGCAATTCCGGGTGATGGCCTATCTCGGCAAACAGGGCGGTAAGGCTGGCCTGGTCCGGCAGGTGTCCGGGCGTCGGTGGCGGCGCTTGCAGACGTTTGGGGCTGATATGAATGGCACCGGGGATATGCCCGGCCAGGTACTGTTCATCACTGCTGAGGTCGAGAATACGGACCTGCGGCGTGTCAAGACGAGTGGCCAGGTGCTCGGGTTCGAGTAGCAATGGCAGTCGCGGTTCAGTCATGGGTGCTCCGGGGTTCAAGCCTGACGCTTGGATGAGAATGTCACCAGTGCCTGACTCAGGCACTCGGCGGTTTTAAGCAATGCCTGCTGGCGTTTGCCACTGAGCAGTTGAGTGCCGCTGTGTACCAGCAACATACCGATCAGGCGGCCCTTGGACAGCAGCGGCAGCAGGTGCGCCGGCTGATTGGCCAGCAATGTTTTCAGACTGGCCGGCAGGCGGTTGCTCAGTTGCTGCTGGGTTTGTGGGTCAAGATCCAGGCATGGGCTGCTGCGTAGCCAGTCCCAGCTGTCTTGCCGGGCGTCACCCAGCTCAGTACCCAGGCGGCGCAGCTGGTCGTCGTCATGTTGTGCGGCTGTAACTACTAGTTGCTGTGAGCGGCCGTTATACAGCGCGATCCAGCAGGCAGGTATGCCGAGTCCCTGATGCAATGCCAACAAGCTGCTGTTGAGCAGGCTGGGCAAGTCCTTGTACGGGCTGGGTGACTGGTTGAGCAATATGCACTGGCGCCGCCAAATGGCCGCGTCTGCTGACGGGGTTGCCGGAGACGTGGGCACCACTGGCTGGCTGACCGCAGGCTTTTTGCTCCGGGGCGGACTGGCTGTCAAAGGGGTGAGTCTGGCCAGCTGACGACGGCTGCCGGGTGGCCAGAGCAAGGCTTGCGCAGGCAACCAGAGGCCGGCTTGTACCGGCTGGCTCTGGGCGCTGGTCACTGCGTGCTCATGGCTGGCGGTTTGGGCTTCGGCCAGAGTGCAGCCTAGATACAGGGCAATAAACTGCTGCCAACGCAGTGTATGCTGCGCGGACCAGTCATGGTGGGCACCGACGGCTATGCCGTTGGCCATCAGCAGACTGTTATCCGGCCGGGTCAGCCAACGTAGCAAGCGGGTATCGGCATCCAGTGCCATTTGCTGATCACGCGGATGTTCGCTGTCGCGGGCAATATGCAGTGCCTTGACCATCAGGCGCCGGCTGTCGATCAGCGAGCGGTAACCCTGACGAATCCACAGGGGCAGGTTCCAGTCCTCGACCAGTTGCTGGGACAGCTGGAGCAATTGGTCACTACCCAGCAGTTGTGCCGGCGCACGACCTTTGCCGGCATTGGCGCCAAGGTGCCAGTTCTCCCATTCGCGAAACAATTCCGGACGCTTGTAGACCAGCACCCAGCTGGGCGACATGAACAGCAGGCAGGCCAGCGCCAACTCCTGCCATAGTCGTGCCATGCGTTGGCCGAACAGGCCACGGGCCTGGGTCAGCGCATGCTCACTGATACTCAGCATCTGCCGGAAACCGAGGGGTTGTTCAGCCAAAGGCTGTACCGGCAGTTCTCTGAGCAATTGACCGATACGCTGGGTGCCCAAGAGGTTGCAGGCCTGTTCCAGGTTGAGCACATCGCCATCGCGCCGGCGCACTGCATCACCGGCAGCTCGGCAAATGGTCAGCGCGGCCACCGGCACTTGCAGTATGCTGTTGGACAGCTCGGTAAAGCTGAGCATGTTGTCGTCCAGACGTTTGATCAGGCGATCGCGCTGCTGTTGGTCAATCGGCAGTTGAACAGCGCTCAGGATTCGGCACATCTGGCCGATAGAAGGAGAGTTGGCTGTTTGCTGGGGCTGATCTGGGCGCATGAGGCAAATGGGCTTTATACTGAGTCGGCAAACCTGACTATAACGCGAATAAACAGGTTTTGCTGCCTGTGGCACCAACCGTCAAGGTCGGACAGGCATTCTTCGGGTGAATGGGTTGCAGATAATATGCTGAAAATTTTTGGTTTTATTACCGTCTTTGTCTGTGTGATCGGGGGCTTTGCACTGTCGGGCGGACATCTGGCAGCGCTCTGGCATCCGATCGAGGTCCTGATTATTGGTGGTGCGGCTACCGGTGCCTTTCTGGTGGCAAACTCATTCACAGTGGTAAAAAAGACGCTGAAAAAAGTCCCCATCGTTATTTTTGGCCATCGGTTCAACAAGCCTTTCTATCTTGATGTGCTCGGTCTGCTCTATGAGGTGCTGAACAAGAGTCGTCGCGAAGGCATGATGGCTATTGAAGCGGATATTGAAGAGCCGGAGCAGAGCCCGATCTTCACCAAGTATCCGGCGATCATGAAGGACAAGCATATGATGTCCTTTATCTGTGATTACCTGCGCATCATGTCCAGCGGCAATATGGCGCCACATGAGCTGGAAGCGCTGTTCGATGTGGAAATTTCCAGCCTGACCGAAGAGCTCAATGAGCCGGCACACGCGGTAACGCGGGTGGCGGATGCCTTACCGGGTTTCGGTATTGTTGCGGCGGTATTGGGTATCGTGATCACCATGGGGATCCTCGGTGATGCCGACAATACCGAGATCGGCCAGAAAGTAGCGACTGCACTGGTAGGTACCTT
>SKFV01000034.1 GCA_007117785.1 Pseudomonas sp. | reverse complement strand
TTCATATTTGTCATATTCGCTACGATCATGAATTTTAAATCTGGCAATTATGTAAACGGACATGGTGTTTATCTCCTGGTATTTTTTGATTTTAGCGTTATCGGCGTCAGAAGCTCATGATGAGCGAGCCTCCTGATTTCCCGCCGGGTATAAAAATGCGCTATCACCGCGCTGACCATCACCACCACCACGATGGTGTAGAATATGGACACCATGGGATAGCCCCACAGCACAATGAGCGCATAGTTGATCGCAGCAGGTACCACAAGTTGCCGTGCGATACCGAGGTACATCGGGAATAGGGGCTTGCGCATGGCCTGCAGCAACGCGACGCTTTGAAATAACACCACATATGCATAAAAGGCCAAAGCATCGATCCTGAGATAAGTTACGCCAGTGCGCTGTATCTCTTCCGCATCAGTAAACAAGCCCACCATCAGCGGAGAAAAAAAATACATGACTGGTACTGAAACCACCGCCATTGCCAAGCCAACCAACAGACTTTTCTGGTAGGTTTCTGCCACTCTTGCATGCTGCCCGGCCCCCATATTCTGACCGGCAACCGCCATAACTGCGCTGTTCAAGCCCAGCGCAGGCAGGAGTAGCAGCTGTTCAAGTCGCAATCCCACGGTGTAACCCGCCACGTGATGGCTACCAAACTGCCCAATCAGCGCCACAGTAATGAAACCGCCCAGCACGATGGTCACCATGTTGAAGCTGGCAGGCAGTACTTGCTTGAGCAACGCCTGCCAACGTGCCCAGTCGAACGCAGGTCTGATGCATATGTTGAGCCGCTTAGCGAGAACGCTTAGCAAGTAAAAGGCCGTCGCCAGCTTAATGGTAACCGTGGCTAACGCTATACCAGCTACGCCGAGCCCAAGCCCAAACATGAAGAGCGGATTGAGCACAAAGTTAGCAACAAAACCGATAGCGAGCGCGTTGCGGTTGGACTTGGTATCGCCCAGAGCCATCAAGGCACCCGCAGCACCAAAAGAGAGGGTGAAACCTACAGACCCTGCCAAGGTTACCCACAAATACTCCATGGCTAACGGTTCGATATGCGGCTCTGCACCCAACAAGACGACCAAAGGTCGCGCGGCCAGTGCGCCGAGCAAAAGCGACATAATACTGAAGCCAATCGCCATGCCGCAGACGTTGTCGACCCAGCCTTTAACCTGACGGGTGCCATCATTCATGGCGCCCCGACCGACGTCCGGCGCGATCATGGCTGACGCACCCGTCTGAATACCGAGACCAATAGATAGCAACAAGAAAAACACACTGCCTGCTATAGATAAAGCGGTAAGCGCATCATCACCCAGATAACCCGCGAACCAGATATCGGTAAGGTTGTACAAGGTGTTGAATACCATACCCATCGATGCCGGGATTGATAGCCTGATGATGTGGCTCAGGACTGGGCCACGCGTAAGCGCGGGTAAGGTCGGCGGGGTTTTCAAGGAGCGCTTTGAATTATCAATGACTGGGTGTCTGGGTCTGGGTTGTTGGGAGCAATGTATCAAAGCCCGCCTTGAATTACTCTCACTTTGCCAGCGTAGTCCGTCCGCTGGAGGGCGATAGCTGCCGTTGCGACGGAGACTGTCAGCCTTGCATTGATCTTTGCTGTTCTAATCTGTCCAGTTATATAACGGTCTCCTTGGTCTGAAAATTTAATGTTCAATCTGATCCCATGCTCCCCAGCTCGACCAATACCCTGTCTACTGCCGCCAAAGCGCCTTCCATATAACCACCCTGCTCCAGCGCAGCCTCACTCCCTATCAAACGCACCCTGTTTGCCCAGGGCGCGGCAAGAACAATCTCCGCGTCCAATGCAACATGCTCGCCGTTTGAGAGCCGGTCCTGTTCGGTTGCTGTACAGGGATCGGCAGCCCAATCATAAAAGCTCTCCTCAATGGGCTCTGCCGCCTGCTCACCAAACAACCGCACCAGCTGGGCACGGCAGGCAAGTTTGATCTCAGGTGGCGTCAGGCGTGCCCGCTGGGCCGCATTGATGCCGAAAAACCCAAACAAGGCAGCGCCCTGGTTATTGCCAGCATCGTGAACCTCAGCCAAAGGCCCTATACGGCTGAAGGCGTCACCGGACAACCCAGCCTCACGCCAGAAGGGTCTGGCATAGTGAGCAACATATTTAGCGTGAGCCGCCATCCAAGTCGGAACAGCCTTTAGTGTCTGCAAATCCCGCTCAGGCAAAGCGGGGGTGAACTGAATACCAGCTATCAACCGCGGGGGCAGCGCAAGCCAAATGTGCGTATAGGTCTGTAAGCGATCCGGGCCATCGGCAAACACCGGCTGCATTAGCACCCCATCATCGTTCACGGCCTGCAAAGAGGCGTTCAGATGCACGTGAGCTGCGGGTAACCGCGCGCTGAGTGCCGACACCAGTTGTGCCGTGCCACCTTCAAGTCGCATCGATGTATTACCCGACACATACCCTGCCCGGCGCACCACGCCAACCGCTCGATCCTCCAGCATCATCGCCCCGGCGGTATATTGTTCAAACACCGGCAAACCCAGTTCAGTCACCAGCGCCTGCATACGCAGCTGGAAATCCGGCCAGAACCACGACGGCCCAAGATCAAATCCACCCGACCCGGTAGCCAGGATGCGGCCGCCAAGTCGATTGCGCGCCTCAAAAAGATCAAAGGCAATACCCAGCCGGTGCAGCCGGTAAGCTGCATAAAGCCCCGCCAGGCCACCACCAATAATAGCAATGCGTACGTCAGTCATGGGTTATCTCGAAGGGCAAAATGCCTACTTAATTCGGGTGCAGGGTACCCGCTCGATACCGAAAAGACCCTGCCTGCGATCAGTGCGGATCATGCTCGGCCAGAAAGCCGAAGTTGGTCGGTTGCTCAGGCAACGTCATCGTAAAAGACTCCCATTCAATCTGTGAGCTCAGCCGGTTTATCTCGGATATGTTCACTACAAGATCCTTGTCAGCAAGAAAGCATTACAGCGCGTGCGCGTTTGCGCGGGTAGATAGGTGATCTACTTTGCATTATCTGCTGGGGTTTGTCTCTGGCTGGGCGGCTACGAGGCAGTTAGTCAGACCATCAACTTGAGGGCATCTTGGTGGCTGACTTGGGGCTTAACCTAATCCCGCAAAGTCAAAAACAACCTTAAATCCAGCTCCAGCTGGTGATAGTCCGGCTCCATGTGCTGGCATAGCTGATAGAAAGCTTTGTTGTGGTCCTTCTCGCGCAGGTGGGCGAGTTCATGCACGACCACCATGCGCAGCAGGGGTTCGGGCAGGGTTTTGAACAAGGCGGAAACTCTGATTTCGTTTTTGCGTTTGAGCTTGCTGCCCTGCACGCGGCTGACAAACTGGTGCTGGCCCAAGGCGTTGTCGATGACGTGCATACGGGAATCGTAGAACACCTTGCTGATCGGGCTGCTGCTGCGCATGTGTTCCTGTTTCAGCCGCTGGGTGAAGTCGTACAGGGCGGCGTCGCTCTGGACCAGGTGCGGGGCCTGGGGCGGGTAGCGTTGTTCCAGCCAGGGGCCGAGCTGGTTGGTCTCTACCAGCTTCCGGACCCGGCTTTGCAGGTCCGGGCTGTAACCGCTGAGGTATTTCAGTGCTGTCACTGCTGCGCTCCGCTTGTAACCCGGCGTACACAGGTACGCGGGCAAACCAGTGCCGCGCATCATCGGTCGGCCGATCATCAATCGGTATGAGGTTAGTATGGAGTACGGCATGCATCCGATGGCGCGTATATTCATGATGTGCGCGCCAGCGTCCCCTACACCTTATTTCTCGACGACCCGTCTATCTATCAGGGCGGTGAACTGGTCATCGCCACACTCAGCCTGTTGATTCTTAAACGGCGGTAGCAATCGGCTTGTCTGGATACCAGGCATCTACTAGCGGGCCGACTTCAACTTTGCTCAGTTCGCTACGGTCTTTGAACCAGCTCTCTACTGCTGCACGCTGCTCTTCGCTCACAGAGCCACGCCGGGCCAGGCAAACCAAACCGAAATCTTCGCCGCCCACATAGTTCAGGCCGTTGGCTTCCAGAGCCTGCAGG
Organism: Pseudomonas sp.; assembly: GCA_007117785.1. Classification (GTDB taxonomy): domain Bacteria; phylum Pseudomonadota; class Gammaproteobacteria; order Pseudomonadales; family Pseudomonadaceae; genus Halopseudomonas. The sequence goes on along the minus strand of SKFV01000034.1, from coordinate 2,394 downwards.
ATGAACTGTTCAAGGAAGCTATCAATTTCCTCGACGCTGAGGTCATCTTTCAAATCCAGCTTCAGTTCAAAACCCAACTCCTGAAACTCATCCAAACAGAGCTTTTTGCGCAAACGACGCGAACGGTTAGTAGCCATGAAAATTCCTCTTTGGACGGTTTAAACAGGGAGAATAGCAAGCTTGAAGGAGGACCAGATAACAAAATGTGCAAGGAGACTATGTGCTGGGAAACAATGAGCCCCTGAAATGAAAAAGCCCAATACGTGAACATTGGGCTAAATCACTGAATATTGGTCGGGACGGAGTGATTCGAACACTCGACCCCTTGCACCCCATGCAAGTGCGCTACCAGGCTGCGCTACGCCCCGACGATACTTTTCGGCTTTAGCTTCAAAGTGTGCGAGATCATACATTAAGCCTCTGAAATGCGAAAGTTTTTTTTGCCTGAACAGCTATCTGAGAGAGCAACTTCAGGCTGGCGACCGCTGCTGACCAGCCGGCGGCCCGTCCTCGGTAAATGTCGGTAAAGATCCCTTTACAAAGGCCCGCGCCATAGCTGTTTACGGCAGACTGGCCACCTCAGTCGATTATTCTTGCATCGGCGTCAGCTCACAGAGTGAGAATGCAGATGAAAACGTCAGGAAGGCTCGCTTTATTGGGGTTGGGTGTACTTATGCTCAGTGGTTGTGCCGGGGGTTACTACACGCACGACAGCAGTTACAGCTCACCACGGGTGCACTCCTCAACGATCTACTATCCGAACACCAGCTATTCGCGGCCCTACTACGGCAGCCATCGTGTACCGCGTACACAAGTCTATGTCACCTCTCCCCGGCCGGTTCACCAGACGACCATCATCAACCGACAGCCAGTTATCCAGCGCCCGTCAGCAACCCACAAAGAAGCTTCTCGCAGCAACCAACGGCCAAGGTATTCCAGCCCCACGCAGCGACATAGCCATCAACGCTCACAACGCGAACAGGCACCTCGCTCTTCACGTGGCCCAGAGCGCAGCCATCAGCGCCGTTCGGCACAGAATACGGAGCAGCAACGCCAACAGAGACGAAGCCAACAACACCGCTCACCACAGCAGCGTGAGCAACATGCCGGGCAACGGTATTCCCGGGAGCAGCAAGCAACGGGCGCCAGGAAACAGGGCCAGAGGCATAACCGGGCAACCCATAACCGCCAGCTAACCGAGCGTAGCAACACATCACATAGCGACGGTCGCCTCTCAGGCCAAGGCTCGGGTCAACGCGCCACCATGCGCTGAGCCAGGCCGCAAACGCAAAAAAGCTGGCCCAGGCCAGCTTTTTTTAAGCGTCACAACACCAGGTCAGGACGTTTTCAGTACATTCAGCACTTCTTCCAGTTCCGCGATGGTTTGCCGGATCAGTTGCTTGTAGTGGGTAACGTCTTCCTTGGCTTCTTCACCAGAGAGGCGCTGACGTGCACCGCCGATGGTGAAGCCCTGATCATAGAGCAAGGAGCGGATCTGGCGGATCATCAACACATCCTGGCGCTGATAATAGCGACGGTTACCACGACGCTTGACCGGTGACAGCTGCGGGAACTCTTGCTCCCAGTAACGCAGAACGTGCGGTTTCACTGCACACAGGTCACTGACTTCACCGATGGTGAAATAGCGTTTACCCGGAATCGCTGGTAATTCGTGGTTATGGCTGGGTTCCAGCATACGCTTCTACTCGTGCCTTGAGTTTTTGTCCGGGCCGGAAGGTAACAACACGTCTGGCCGTAATAGGGATTTCTTCACCGGTCTTGGGGTTGCGACCGGGTCGCTGGCGCTTGTCACGCAGGTCAAAGTTGCCGAAGCCGGACAACTTGACCTGTTCGTTATGCTCAAGGGCATTGCGAATCTCTTCAAAAAACAGTTCAACCAGCTCTTTGGCTTCGCGCTTGTTGAAACCGAGCTCGTCATACAAGCGTTCGGCCATTTCTGCCTTTGTCAGAGCCCCCATATCCTTATTTCCTTAGTGTGGCATTGAACCCTTGCTCCAGGGACGTGAGTACTTTGTCCATGACAGCATTCACTTCGTCATCCTTAAGAGTGCGCGAGGAATGCTGCAAGGTCAAGCCAATTGCCAGACTTTTTCTATGCGGATCAATGCCTTTGCCTGCATAAACATCAAACAACCTGAGACTTGTCAGGTTTTCGCCGGCCTGTTGGCGAATATCCGCGAGCAAATCTTCAGCCAAAATTGTCTGGTCAACAACCAGAGCAATATCCCGGCGAACTTCCGGAAAACGCGACAATTCGGCGAACGCTGGCAAGCGGCCTTGCTTGATGACATTCAGACTCAACTCAAAGGCAAACACCGGACCGTGCAGGTCCAGTTCAGTAATCAGCTGCGGATGCAGGGCCCCTATCCAGCC
>SKFV01000360.1 GCA_007117785.1 Pseudomonas sp. | reverse complement strand
GGAGGTTGCCCATGCGCGCTAACAGCAAAATGCCTCAGGCCACTTTCACCCTGCCGGAGATGCGTCGTATTCGCCGTATCCACTTTGTCGGTATTGGTGGCGCGGGCATGTGCGGTATTGCTGAAGTCTTGATGAACCTGGGTTATCAGGTCTCCGGCTCTGACCTCAAGCGCAGCGCAGTGACTGACCGGCTGGAAGACTTTGGTGCCCGGGTGGATATCGGTCACCGCGCAGAAAACGTGCAAGAGGCGGATGTGTTGGTAGTCTCCAGTGCAATCAATACGGCCAATCCGGAAGTGTCGGCTGCCCTCGACCGTCGCATTCCTGTGGTGCCACGGGCGGAAATGCTTGCCGAACTGATGCGCTATCGCCACGGCATTGCAGTGGCTGGTACCCACGGCAAGACCACTACCACCAGCCTGATTGCCTCGGTGCTGGCTGCTGAAGGCCTGAGCCCGACCTTTGTCATTGGCGGCCGTTTGACCAGCGCCGGCACCAATGCCCAACTGGGTGAAAGCCGCTACCTGGTCGCCGAAGCGGACGAGAGCGATGCATCCTTCCTGCATCTGCAGCCGATGGTCGCCATCGTCACCAATATCGATGCTGACCATATGTCGACCTATGGCGGTGATTTCAACAAGCTCAAGCGTACCTTTATCGAGTTTCTGCACAACCTGCCGTTCTATGGGCTGGCAGTGGTGTGCATTGATGACCCCGTGGTGCGCGAGATCCTGCCGCAGATCAATCGCCAGGTTATTACCTATGGCATGGCCGAGGATGCGGACATCCGTGCGATAGACATCGAGCAAACTGGCATGCAAACCCACTTCACCGTGCTGCGTGAAGGGCGTGATCCGCTGCGTGTATTCGTCAATATGCCGGGTGAGCACATGGTGCTCAATGCGCTGGCGACCATTGCCGTGGCCACCGATGAAATGATCAGTGACAAGGCCATCGTTCAGGGCCTGACCAAGTTTGCCGGTGTAGGTCGCCGTTTCCAGGTCTACGGCGACTATCCGGTAGCCGGCGGCGAGGTAATGCTGGTGGACGATTATGGCCACCACCCGCGAGAGGTCGCTGCCGTGATCAAGGCTGTGCGTGCGGGTTGGCCAAAGCGTCGCCTGGTGATGATCTATCAGCCTCACCGCTTCAGCCGTACCCATGACCTGTATGAAGATTTTGTTCAGGTGCTGAGTGAAAACAATGCCCTGTTGTTGATGGAAGTCTACCCGGCTGGTGAAGAGCCGATTCCCGGTGCAGGCAGCAAGCAGCTCTGCGGCAGTATTCGCCAGCGCGGCCAGGTCGATCCGATCTATATCGAGCGTGATGCCGACCCCATGCCCTTGCTGCAGAAACTGCTGGAGCCGGGCGACATCCTGCTGACCCAGGGTGCAGGTGACATTGGTGGGTTGGCGCCGCGCATTGCAGCGGCTCTGGTGGCTTTGCAGCAGGAGGCCGGCAATGAGTGATGTATCAAGCTACGGCCGCGTCGCAGTGCTCTTTGGTGGCAGCTCTGCCGAGCGCGAAGTCTCACTGAAGTCGGGTGGTGAAGTGCTCAAGGCGCTGCAAGAGGGTGGTGTGGATGCGTTCGGTATTGATGCTGGTAGTGATCTGGCCGCACGGTTGATTGCCGAACAGCCGGATCGGGTATTTATCGCGCTGCATGGTCGTGGTGGGGAAGATGGCAGCCTGCAAGGCCTGTTGGAAAACCTCAAGTTGCCTTATACCGGCAGCGGCGTGCTGGCCTCGGCGCTGGGGATGGACAAGTTGCGCACCAAGCTGCTCTGGCAGGGCCTGCAGTTGCCCACCCCGGCCTATGCGGTGCTGCGTGACCAGGCCGATTGTGCGGCTATTGTCGAGCAACTGGGTCTGCCACTGATCGTCAAGCCGATCCATGAAGGTTCGAGCATTGGCATGGCCAAGGTCACCAGCCTGGCCGAGCTGGAGCAGGCCTGGACTGAGGCACGGCGTTATGACGACACCGCGCTGGTCGAACAATGGATGACCGGCCGTGAATTCACCGTCGCGATTCTGGATGGCAAGGCACTGCCGGCCATCGGCCTGCAAACCAGCCATACCTTTTATGACTACCACGCCAAGTATGTCGCCAATGACACCCGCTACCTGCTGCCCTGTGGTTTGCCTGTCGAGCAGGAACAGCAATTGGCTGATCTCTGTTTGCGTGCCTTTGATGCCGTTGGCTGTCGTGGCTGGGGGCGGGTTGATGTGATGCAGGATGGCGCAGGCAATTTCCAACTGCTGGAAGTCAATACCGTGCCCGGCATGACGGATCACAGTCTGGTGCCCATGGCAGCCAAGGCTGCCGGGATGACATTCACTGATCTGGTGCTGGCGATTCTCGCCAGCGCCCGCTACTGAGGCAGAGCCATGATTGGTCCGCTGATTCGTGATCGCGCCGCTGCCGGCGCTTCGACTCGACGCAAAACGTCGAGCCGGGGTGCCGTGCGCGTAGCGCCTCCGGTTCAGCGGCGCCAATGGATGCAAAGCTGGCGCTTGCCGGCCTTCAGTGGTCTGTGGGCGCGGGTGCAGCAAGTACTGTGGCCATTGCTGCTGGTCGGGGTGGGCTATGCCTTGTATGACCTCAGTGAGCGGCTGCTGCCGATGGCCGATCGGCCGATTGCACTGGTCAGCGTTCAGGGTGAATTGCAGTACATCGACCGCGAAGCGATTCAGGCTGTGGTGCAGCCCTATCTGAGCGCCAGCTTCTTTGGTCTGGACGTCCACGCCTTGCGCGCCGAGTTGGCAGCCATGCCCTGGGTAGCCGACTCGACGGTACAGCGAGTATGGCCAGACCAGTTGGTCGTGCATCTGGAAGAGCAACTGCCGATCGCCCGCTGGGGCGAGGGGACGCTACTGAACAGTGCCGGACGCACCTTTGCACCGGATGATTTGAGCGGTTTTGTGCACCTGCCGCAGTTGAATGGACCAGAGCGGGCCAAAGCTCGGGTACTGCAGCAGTATCAGGTATTTAACCGTCAATTGCGCAGCCAGGGCTTTGGTATAGCTGCACTGGAACTTCGCGAGCGCGGCAGTTGGTTTCTGACCACCCGCGAAGGTATTGAAATCAGCCTTGGACGAGAGCAACTGGATGACAAGCTGGACCGTTTTCTGACGGTAGATCAACGGCTGCTCAGCGAGCGGCGCGATCAGATTGCGCGGGTTGACCTGCGTTATAGCAACGCGATGGCGGTGGCCTGGCGTACACCCACCAGCACAACCGCAGGGGAGTAACTGAGCATTATGGCGAGCAAGCAGGGGAGCAAGATGATTGTCGGGCTGGATATTGGCACTTCCAAGGTGGTTGCCCTGGTGGGCGAAATCGGTGCTGATGGCGAGCTGGAAATCGTCGGTATCGGATCGCACCCGTCACGCGGCCTGAAGAAGGGTGTGGTGGTGAATATCGAATCCACCGTGCAGTCGATCCAGCGCGCTATCGAAGAGGCCGAGCTGATGGCCGGCTGCCAGATTCACTCGGTGTATGCCGGTATTGCCGGTAGTCATATCCGTAGCCAAAACTCTCACGGCATTGTTGCCATTCGTGATGGTGAGGTTGCCCCGGCCGATATCGAGCGCGTGCTTGAGGCCGGCCAGGCGGTGGCAATTCCAGCCGATCAGAAAGTCCTGCATTCATTGCCGCAGGAGTACGTGATTGACAACCAGGAAGGTGTGCGTGAACCCCTGGGCATGTCCGGTGTGCGTCTTGAGGCCAAGGTCCATGTGGTGACCTGTGCACTGAATGCGGTGCAGAACATTGAAAAATGCATCCGTCGCTGCGGGCTGGAAGTCGAAGATGTGATCCTCGAGCAACTGGCCTCCAGCTACGCCTCACTGACCGAAGACGAAAAAGAGCTGGGTGTGTGCCTGGTTGATATCGGCGGCGGCACCACGGATATCGCCATATTCACTGAAGGGGCCATCCGCCATACCGCGGTGATTCCGATTGCTGGTGATCAGGTCACCAATGACATCGCTATGGCGCTGCGTACGCCGACTCAGTATGCCGAGGAAATCAAGATCCGCTATGCCTGCGCGCTGGCCAAGCTGGCCGGGCCGGAAGAAACCATCAAGGTGCCCAGCGTGGGTGAGCGCCCACCGCGTGATCTGTCACGCCAGGCCCTGGCCGAAGTGGTCGAGCCGCGCTATGACGAGCTGTTCACCCTGATTCAGGCTGAACTGCGCCGCTCGGGATATGAAGACATGATTCCAGCCGGCATCGTCATGACCGGTGGCACCGCCAAGATGGAAGGGGCGGTGGAGTTGGCCGAAGAGATATTTCATATGCCGGTACGCCTTGGCGTACCGCAAGATTTCAAGGGGCTGGTCGACGTGGTGCGAAATCCGATTTACGCCACCAGCGTCGGCCTGCTGCATTACGGCCACCAGCATCACGGTGGTCATTCAGCCGTCGGCCCGGATTCTCCCAAGGATCCGATTTGGGGACGCCTGACCCGTTGGTTCAAGGGCAATTTTTAACCAGACCTGCATCAAGCAGGCTAATGCAACATAACGAAACGCAACGAAACGAGTCTGTACTCAAGGAGAAAGATCATGTTCGAACTGATCGATAATGTACCGCAAAATGCAGTAATCAAAGTCATTGGTGTCGGTGGTGGCGGTGGTAACGCACTGCAGCACATGGTGGCCAATAATGTCGAAGGCGTGGATTTCATCTGCGCCAATACCGATGCTCAGGCATTGAAAAACGTCAGCGCGCGCACCGTGCTGCAACTGGGTTCAACCGTCACCAAAGGTCTGGGTGCCGGTGCCAACCCGCTGATCGGTCGTGAAGCGGCGATCGAGGATCGCGAGCGCATTGCCGAAGTACTGCAAGGCTCCGACATGGTGTTCATCACCGCAGGTATGGGTGGCGGAACCGGTACTGGTGCAGCGCCCATCGTCGCTGAAGTGGCGCGTGAAATGGGTATTCTCACCGTGGCTGTGGTGACCCGTCCGTTCCCCTTCGAAGGCCGCAAGCGCATGCAGGTGGCGGAAGAGGGTATTCGCGAGCTGAGTCAGCATGTGGATTCGCTGATCACCATTCCGAATGAAAAACTGCTCACCGTATTGGGCAAGGACGCCAGCCTGCTGGCAGCCTTCAGCAAGGCCAACGACGTGTTGCTCGGCGCCGTGCAGGGTATTGCTGACCTGATCATGCGTCCGGGTATGATCAACGTCGACTTTGCCGACGTGAAAACCGTGATGAGTGAAATGGGTATGGCGATGATGGGTACCGGTCACGCCAGTGGTCCGAACCGTGCCCGTGAAGCGGCAGAAGCGGCTATTCGCAGCCCGCTGCTGGAAGACGTCAACCTGATGGGTGCTCGCGGTATTCTGGTTAACATCACCGCCGGTCCGGACCTTTCGCTGGGCGAGTTCTCTGAAGTGGGCAACACCGTGGAAGAATTCGCTTCAGAAACGGCTACAGTAGTAGTAGGTACCGTGATTGATCCGGAACTGCGCGATGAATTGCGCGTCACAGTGGTAGCTACTGGTCTTGGCAACAAGTCCGACAAGCCGGTCAAGGTGGTAGACAACACCGCGCAAGTTTCCGCCCCGTCGCGCAATGAAGCCAGTGCGCCAAACTACCGTGACCTGGATCGTCCGACCGTTATGCGTAACCAGCCTGCAGGCGGTAATGCGGCAGTGCAGCGGCACAATCAGCCGGCGGATGATCTGGATTATCTGGATATTCCGGCGTTCCTGCGGCGGCAGGCTGATTGATCGGGTCAATCGGTGGCATAGGACGGTTTGGTATCCAAGTAAAGGCGACTTTGCTATGATGCACGTCGTTTGTTGACAATTATTCGCAATTGAGCGAAGGCCAGGTTATTTATGATCAGACAACGTACATTGAAGAACACCATCCGGGCGACCGGCGTTGGGCTGCATTCGGGTGAAAAGGTCTATCTCACCCTGAAGCCCGCGCCGGTGGACAGCGGTATCGTGTTCCGACGGGTTGATCTTGATCCGGTGGTGGATATTCCGGCACGTGCCGAGAATGTCGGTGAAACCACCATGTCCACGACCCTGGTCAAGGACGGTGCGAAGGTAGATACCGTCGAACACCTACTGTCGGCCATGGCCGGCCTGGGTATCGACAACGCCGTGGTCGAGCTGAGCGCGCCAGAAGTTCCTATCATGGATGGCAGCGCCGGGCCTTTTGTTTTCCTCATTCAGTCCGCTGGTATCGAGGAGCAGGATGCGCCGAAACAGTTCATTCGCATCAAGCGCGAAGTCAGCGTTGAGGAAGATGGCAAGAAAGCCACCTTTATTCCTTTCGAGGGCTTCAAGGTGTCTTTTGCAATTGATTTCGATCATCCGGTTTTCCGGGGTCGCAGCCAGTTTGCTACGGTCGACTTTTCCAGTACCTCTTTCGTCAAGGAAGTCAGTCGTGCCCGCACTTTCGGTTTCATGCGTGATATCGAAT
>SKFV01000011.1 GCA_007117785.1 Pseudomonas sp. | reverse complement strand
GTCAGGGTCAACAGACAGCCGATAATGGTCACCATGCGCCGGTCACGGGTCTGGATCGGCACCTTGACCACGGCAGAGGTAACCTTGCGCCTGGGGTTGAGCACAATCAGCGCCACATCCCAGGTCGCGGCAAATACCTTCCAGGTGTACCAGGGCACAAAGACCGCACCCACTTCGATCCGGCGCGCGTACAACCGGCAAGCGGGCAAGAACAGCCCGAGCAACCGGAACAGCGGATAACCCGCCACCAATGCCAGAAACCAGCTGGTGGCACTCAGGTCATCCAGCCACCAGGCCAGCAAGGTTGCACCCAATACATGCACGGCGAACATCAATTCACCTCCGGGGACAGGAGTTGCAGATAAGCCGGCGCTGCCACCAGTTGCTCGGCAGCCGCAGTGGCATACTCCATCACTGGCCCGGCGCCACAGCCGATTACCACAGTAATTGCACCCAATACCGCTACCGTTACCCAGGCACCGCGCGGGCCGTCGCCATTATTGGCCACCAGTTGTGGCTGCGGATGGGCCTTGAGGAAGCTTTCGTTCCAGATCTTGCTCATCGACAACAAGGTAAAGATACCGGTCAACAGCGCAAAGAAGGCAGCCCACCAGACACCCGCATCCAGACTGGCCTTGACCAGTACGAACTTGGCCCAGAAGCCTGACAAGGGTGGAATACCCGCCAGTGACAAGGCTGGGATGGCAAAGAGCACCGCCAGCAATGGCTTGCTGTGATAGAGCCCGCCCATCGCTGCCAGGCGTTCGGAACCGGTGAGGCGTGCAGCGATGCCGGCAACAAAGAACAGATTGGCTTTTACCACGATATGGTGAATCAGGTAGAACACCGCACCAGCCAGAGCCAGCGGTGTCGCCAGCGCCAGACCCAGCACCATGTAACCGACCTGACTGACAATGTGGAACGACAGGATACGCCGCACTTCGGTTTGCGCCGCCGCCCCGAGCACACCAATCAGCATGGTCGCGCAGGCAACCCAGAGCAATACCGTATGCACGACGCCCGGTTCCGGCCACAACAGGGTAACGATACGGATCAATGCATAGACCCCGACCTTGGTCAGCAGCCCGGCAAACAAGGCAGAGACCGGCGTCCAGGCCACGTGATAACTGGCTGGCAGCCAGCCAAACAGCGGAAACAAGGCAGCCTTGATCGAGAATGACAGCAGCATCACGATCACCCCGAGCCAGGCCCCATCACTGGCCTCACCGGCGCGGAACAGCAATGCCAGCTCACCCATATTCAGGGTGCCGGTAGTGCCGTATACGAGACCGGCGGCGAGCAGAAACATCAGCGTCGCCAGCATATTGAGGACCAGATAGGTCATCGCACCGGACAAACGCCGCTCGCCGCCGCCCAGCGCAATCAGGGCGAAGGAACCGATCAGCAGTACTTCAAACCAGACATAGAGGTTGAAGATATCTGCCGTGATAAAGGCGCCACAGATGCCGGCCAAAAGCCCCTGCACGAACAGGTGCACATCCCGCAGAAAGTCAGCCGGCATCGGTTGTTTGTGCGAATAGACCAGAGTCGCCAGACCAATCACACCGGTAATCGCAACCATCACGGCGGACAGGCGATCAATGACCAGACTGATACCAAAGGGTGCCTGCCAGCCGGCCATCTGCCCACTGAGCACGACACCCTGATGAGCAAGCACGACCAGATAGACACCTGTTACCAGCAGAGCAAAGGTACCCAGCAAGCTGATGGCACTGACCAAGTGATGCTGACGCTTGAAAAACAGTGCCAACAACAGGGTGGTCAGCGGAATCATGACCGGCAGGACCAGAAGCGTATTCATCGGCGATCCTCCGCCGGCGAACTGTCTTCACAATCATCAGGTGCCGGCTGCTCGGTTACCGAACTGACATTGTCGGTATCCTTGTCGCCATGCAGCTCATGGGTACGCTTGAGTACCGCCAAGGCAAACACAAATAGCGCAAAGCCGATCACGATGGCGGTCAATACCAGCGCCTGGGGCAGCGGATTCGCAGCATCTGCGACTTCACTGCCGGAAAAAATGAATGCCGCCTTGTCGCCACTGAAGCGACCGCTGGTGAGTACGCCCATATTGATCGCATTGCCCAGCACAGCTATACCCAGTACCACCCGCATCAAATGCTGATCGAGCATCATCCAGATACCCAGACCGGCCATGGTGCCGACGGTAATTGCAGCAATCCATTCCATCAGGCAGCCCTCCCGATCAGGTTTCGCAGCATATGCATCACTGAACCAAAGACGGTCAGAAAGACGCCGATATCAAAAATCAAAGGGGTGCCCAGCTTGAGCCCGAAGGGCTCGATCCAGTAACCCTGCATATAGTCCTCACCATTGAACAGACCAAAGAAGCCGGCGCCGACGGCAAAAGCCAGGCCCACCGCGATTACCGTTGGCGGTGTAATCCGGTTCAGACCACGCTGAATACCGCGACCATAGGTCACAATCATCAGCGTGAAACCCGTGGCAGCGACCAGGCCGCCAATAAAGCCACCACCCGGCAAATTGTGCCCGCGCCACAGAATCACCAGCGACACCATCAGCAGCAGGGCTGCCAGCGGGCGCATGCCCTGACGAATCAGTACCGAACCGAATTCCGGCATACCCTTGGGCTTTTCATCCGGGGCCTGGCCGGCACCCAACAAGGTCGCCGCTGCCAGTGCGGCAATGGCCACCACTACGATTTCACCCAGCGTATCCACGGCGCGGAAGTCAACCAGGATTACGTTAACCACGTTACTGCCGTAACCCGCCGGCAGGCTGTTGTTGAGGAACCATTCGGCCAGATTGCCCGGTAGCGGCTGAGCAACGGTAATCATCAGCATCAAGGTAACCACCACCCCGAAACTGATCGCAACGACCGCGTGCCAGGCGTTCACCCGCAGCCGCGAGGAGCCACTGGCTGGCACCATCGGCATGCGCCGCAACACAATGGCCAGGAACACTACGGTCAGGGTTTCCACCATCAACTGGGTCAACGCCACATCCGGCGCATTGACCGACACATAGAACAGCGCCAGGCCCAGACCACTGGCACCGAGGGAGGCAACCAAGGCCAGGCGACCGGCCATAAAGGCCGCACCTGCAGCCCCACCCAGCGCCAACAGACAACCAATGACACCAGACAGACGCACGGTCGACAGTTCAGTCGTCACAAAGGGATTGCCGCCCAGCATGATGATGCCAACCAGCACACTGCAGGTAATTACCATGGTCATCAGGCCAACGTGCAGGCGTAACGAACCATGCTGGAATTGGCGGGCAACGCCACCGGCCACCTGGAAGACGCGACCAAGCAGCAAATCCCAGAGCAGGTCACCACTGATCCGTGAGGCGCGACCAAGGCGCTCGGCAAATTCGCGCACCGCATTGGCCTTGAAATAGAACAGGGTGCCAAGTGTCAGCGTCAGGATACTGGCGATAACCGCAGGGGTCAGACCACCCCAGAGGTAGAGATCAACGGCAATCTCCGTGCTGGAAATGTTCTGTACTGCCGTATTGATCAGCCAGGTTTCCGGCCAGTGATTCCAGGCCCCGAGCACAAAACCACCGATCGCCAGCATCAATGGCCCCAGCCAGAGGAAAGGGCTCACTTCGTGCGGATGGTGGTCACCGAAGTCCTGTTTGCGGCCCATGAAAGTCTTGAAGAAAATCAACGCAGCTGCAGCGACCAACAGCGCATTGGTCAGGATCATGACCCCGGTAACGGTCAGGCCCAGAGGACCCAACTGCATCAGACCGGCGTATTTGAACTCCTTGGCGATAAAACCAAAGAACGGCGGCAAACCGGCATTGGAAAAGGCAGCCAGCCCGACGGCAAAAGCGGTCACCGGCATCACCATCAACAAGCCACCCAGCTTGCGCAAATCCCGCGTTCCGGTGGAATGATCAATCGCACCCACCGCCATGAACAGCGCCCCCTTGTAGAAGGAGTGGGCTACCAGATACAGAATGAAAGCTTGCAGGCCGTAGGTCGTGTTGGTACCAATCAGCATGGTCAACTGGCCAAGCACCGCAACTGTGGTATAGGCCAGCATACGCTTGAGATCATATTGGCGAATGGCCAGGATGGCACCGAGCAATGCAGTGGTGGCACCCAGTACTACCAGTATGGTGCTCCAGGTCATACCGCCACCCAGCGTCGGGTTGAGCCTGGCCAGCAGATAGACGCCAGCTTTGACCATGGTTGCTGAGTGCAGGTAAGCCGACACCGGGGTCGGCGCATTCATCGCATTGGGCAACCAGAGATGGAACGGAAACTGGGCCGATTTGGTGAAACAACCAATCAATACCAGCGCCATGATCGCCGGGAACAGGGCACTACCCTGCACCACGGCTGCATCCAACTGGGAAATCTGCCAGGCATCGCCAGCGATGCCCAACAACACCAGACCGGCCAACAGCGCAAGGCCGCCGCCAGCGGTGATCAGCAGGGCCTGCAAGGCGGCGCGACGGGATTCAGGGCTTTCGTGGTTATAACTGATCAGCAGATAGGAGGCGACACTGGTCAGCTCCCAGAAGACAAACAGGGCAATCAGATCATCGGCCAGCACCAAACCGAGCATGGCCATCATGAAGATCAACAGGTAGGCGTAAAAGCGCCCAAGATGATGATGTGCATCCAGATAAGCACCGGCATACAGTACGATCAACGCCCCTATACCGCTGATCAGCAGAGCGAAAATCAGCGCCAGACCGTCCAGCCGCAACGTCAGGCTGACATCCAGTGCCGGCACCCAGGCCAGGGTGGCGGTAACTACCTCACCGGAAGCGACCAGTGGGATCTGGGTAGCAAACCAGATAAAGCAAGCCGCCGGCACCAGTGCCAATAACCATCCCGCGTGTTTGGGGACTGCACGCCAGATAAAGGGCGCGCACAACGCATTAATTGTGATAGCCAACAAGGCAACAAGCATGAGCGATGTTCCGTCCTGATCAATCAGTTATGGCTGCCCATGGCGGCAGACCGATGATTTTTAACACAGATCATACCGCCGGCAACATCTTGACAGCACTATTTCTATGAGAGATGGACGCTATCGTCTCGACACCATAAATAAGAAGGGAACAGATTTCTTTTTGAAATATCTTGTTACAAGCGCGCAAGGCCGGCATAGTCATCCCTTATCTGCTTTATAATCCGGGGTACAGCCCGCCATTGTGACGGGCACGTGCAGGTTACGCGATTTTGGCTTACTTGGTCACCCTTGAAGTGCCATTCACAGTGGTAATACGCACACGGTCACCTGGCGCAAAGCTCATGTTATCAGTCACTTGTTGCACGTAAGCACGGGTATGCCCACTGTCCTCGGTAACGGTGATTTCAACACCCTGACGGCGAGTCAGCCCTTCTTCAGCAGCAGCCCCTGCCATACCACCAGCGACCGCACCCAACACCGTGGCAATACCCGTGCCACGACCACCACCCACACCACTCCCGGCGACACCACCTACAACAGCGCCCGCACCAGCACCAATCGGGGTTCTGGTACCCTCAATCTGTACCATACGTACTGACTCCACCGTGCCCATTCGCACGGTTTGCGGTGCCCGCGCCTCACTGCGCGAATAGGTATCGCCAGTCAGTTGAGAAGCACAGCCGACACTGAACAGACTGAAAACCAGCACCAACGGCATCCACAACACATGTTTTTTCATTTTGGTTCACCTTAACTTAAGGGATGAAAGTTTAACTGCTGATTCTATGACTACAGGCAGCCGCAAATGTTGCGTTCAGACAATCGAAGTTACCATCAGGCCGCCGTTAATCCGAATACGCTGATTGAAACTCGATCGGAAAAGGCGAATCCGTTATCATGAACAAGATTTTTAGTCGGCAGCGGTATAAAAATTGCTGCCAGCCATGTAAACGCTTCGTTGTAACCCGTCAGAACAACAACAAGATCGTGCAGGTTGCCGAGCATGTCCGGAGAATTTCGCATGCCCGCATTGCAGTCCGCCTGGATCTATTATCTAAATCATCCAGCTCTGGTGATCAACGCCTTGGCGCTGTTCTATGCCCTAAGTGGTGCCTGGCTGATTTTTGCCACCCAGTATCGCAGTCGTCGTACCATATTTGCTGTCAGCCCGGCGAGCAATGTGGGCACCCCTCCGATGCCGGAGACCGATGCTGCCACCCAGCGCATCAACCGCATGTTTTACGCTGTAGCCACCGCCTGCCTTGGCCTGGCAATGCTGCTGAGCCTGATCAGCACAGTCGTCTGATCCTGACGGCCGTTGCCTTGGTCTGGTCAACGGCTGTTGATCAGGCCACGGCTGATAACCGGATTGGCGTATTGCAGTAACCAGTAAGGCCGCTCGGCCTCCGGGCACGCCTCCAGGCGCTCTTCAAATCGCACCTGTTCGAGCGCCAGTTCATCGGGGTCAAACTGCTCACGCCAGTCAGCCACTGCGACCCCGGGTGACGTCAATACCCTTTCAAAGGCCAGGTAGTTGCT
>SKFV01000217.1 GCA_007117785.1 Pseudomonas sp. | reverse complement strand
CGAGTATCTCGCCGATAGTCGCAGCCGGGCCGTTGGTCATCATCACGATGCGGTCCGACAGCAATACGGCTTCGTCCACATCATGGGTGATCATCATCACGGTGTTTTTCAGCTCGTTCTGGATACGCATGACCTCATCCTGCAGATGAGCACGGGTCAAGGCATCCAGTGCGCCAAAGGGCTCATCCAGCAGCAACACCTTGGGCTGCATGGACAGCGCGCGGGCAATGCCGACACGCTGCTTCATGCCACCGGAAATCTCATCCGGACGCTGATGCAGTGCATGGGTCATGTTGACCAGGTTGAGGTTGTAGCGCACCCACTCATCCCGCTCGGCCTTGCCCATGCTGCTGCCAAAGACCTTGTTGACGGCAATGACCACATTCTCGTAGACCGTGAGCCAGGGCAGCAGTGAGTGGTTCTGGAACACCATGCTGCGCTCCGGGCCGGGGCCTTTGACTTCCTTGCCATCCAGAATCACCACGCCGTCACTGGCATCCAGCAGACCGGCGACAATGTTCAGCACGGTCGATTTGCCGCAGCCGGAGTGACCAATAATGGAGATGTATTCGCCGCGCTCGATCTTCAGGTTGATATCACGCAGTACATCATTGCTGGTTTTACCGGTGTTGAAACTCTTGTTGACCTTTTCAATGGTCAGATAGCTGTTACTCATGATAATTCTCCTCAGGCGCCAGAGGTGCCGCGGGTTACCAGTCGACCAATCAGGGCGACCAAGCGGTCAAGGGCGAAGCCGACGATGCCGACATAGATCAGGGCCAATACGATGTCGCTGATCAGCGAAGCGTTCCAGGCATCCCAGATAAAGAAGCCGATACCAACGCCACCTACCAGCATCTCGGCGGCAACAATCGCCAACCAGGACAGACCGATACCAATGCGCAGGCCCGAGAAAATATAGGGCGCAGCCGATGGCAGCATGATCTTGGCGAAGTACTCGGCACCGTTCAGACGCAGTACCCGGGCGACATTGCGATAGTCTTCAGGGATATTGCGCACCCCCACTGAGGTATTGATGATCACCGGCCAGATCGCGGTAATGAAAATCACGAATATGGCGGACGGGTTGCTGTCCTGAAAACCAGCCAGTGACAGCGGCAACCAGGCCAGTGGCGGCACGGTACGCAGAACCTGAAACAGCGGGTCCAGACCGCGCATGGCCCAGGTCGATTGCCCGACCAGCACACCCAGGGCCACCCCGACCATCGCTGCCAGGGTATAACCGTAGGCTACCCGCTCCAGGCTGGCGAGAATCTGCCAGGCCATCCCCACATCGTTACCGCCGTGGTTATAGAAGGGATTGACGATCAGTTCCCAGGTATCCGAGACCACCTGGCTGGGCGCCGGCAATGAACTGTCCGGTGCGGCACAGAGCATCTCCCAGAGCAGCAAACAGCCGGCAATCACTAACACTGGTGGTAGCGCCCGATGCAACAGGAACTGACTGACATTGACCAGCCAGACCGGCATGCTGCGCTCCACAGCGGCCGTATCAGCAACCGGCTCGACGCTATTAATGGTTTCAATACTTGCTTTGGCATTCATCAGGCTATCCTCCTGCCAGGGCCTCAGGCCGTGGCTTTGATCTCAAGGCTGTCGAGGTAGGCTTTGGGGTTTTCCGGATCAAACACCTTGCCGTCGAAGAAGGTTTCCTTGCCACGCGAGGTGCTTTCCGGGATCAGGTCGCTGTCCAGGGCCAGATCGGCCGCGGCAGCGCGCCAGATCTCCTCGCGATTGACCTGCTCGACCAGCCCCTGGGTATCGAAATCCATGGGCAGATAGCCCCAGCGCTGGTTCTCGGTCAGGAACCACAAGTCGTGGCTCTTGAACGGGTAGGAGGCGTGATCGTTCCAATAGCGCATTTTATGCGGGCTATTCTCGACCACCTTGCCGGTGCCGTAATCGAAAGTACCGCGCATACGCTGGATGATGTCGTCGAACGGTGCATTGATCCAGCGACGACGCGAACAGATGGTGGCAACCTCCTCCACATTGGCCGGATCTTCGCAGTACATTTGCGCTTCCATAACAGCCTTGAGCAAGGCACGTGCTGCATTCGGATTCTGTTCAACCCAGTCTGCCCGCATGCCAAGGGCCTTCTCGGGATGCTTGTTCCACAGCTCGCCGGTGGTATTGGCGGTGTAACCGATGCCCTGACGAATCAACTGCTCATTCCAGGGTTCGCAGACGCAGAAGGTGTCCATGCTGCCGACACGCATATTGGCGACCATCTGGGCTGGAGGAACGACGATAGTGGCAATATCCCGATTCGGGTTGATGCCACCGGCTGACAGCCAGTAACGGATCCACAAATCATGGGTACCACCCGGGAAGGTCATGGCGGCGCGTACTTCGTCACCGCCGGCACGCTTGGCTTCCAGCGCTGCTTTTAACGGTGTGCTGTCAACGCCCAGCTTGAGATCGGCATATTCACGGCCAACCGAAATACACTGCCCGTCCAGGTTGAGCCGAGCCAGAATCACCATCGGCACCTTGACGTTGTTGGCGGTCATGGCCCCGGATGAAATCAGATAGGGCATGGGCGTGAGGATATGCGCACCATCAATGCCGTTGCGCTGCGAACCCAATACCAGGTTATCGCGTGTGGTGCCCCAGGAAGATTGCTTGAGCACTTCCACATCCGGCATGCCGTATTTGGCAAACATCCCCTGTTCCAGCGCGACAAACAGTGGCGCCGCGTCGGTCAGGGCAATAAAGCCCAGCTTCGCCCTGGTGGTTTCCGGGGCATCCGAACCTGCCGCCCAGGCCGCGGTGCGCAACCCGGGTACCCCACCACCCAAGAGCACAGCGCCACCAGCTGCGGCAACAGAGTATTTGATAAAGTCGCGACGTTTGATGCTGTTTTCGCTGATCTTGGCCGAATAGTCTTTGCTCTTGTCCATCAGTGCACCCCTTGCAAATGCGCAAAAAAAACGGCGTGCACTCCGAACTCGAACTAATCGAGAGGGAGTGGACGCCGTTGTCCGAATTAAATGTTTAGCCGTGTTACTGGCTTGAAATTACCTCTGCAGACTCTGTGCCAACTTATGAATCTGGTCTGTCAGCAGATCGGCGCCGACCCCGGTTTCAAGCTGTTTAGCTGCACGCGCAAAGCGCTTAAATTCACGATTAAAATCTTTTAATAACAGATTGTTAGGATATCTTCTTGGGGAATCGCATAGCGCTTCAGACCGACATGACACTCAGTGCAGACAAAACCCCTTTTAGACGGCTTTCGCCAGGTAGCAGTGTCATCCAGGCGGGCATAAAAACGCACAGAATAGGCGCAGTTATTATCAGAATTGCGCAGTGCAGGTGCACATTTTCATACGCGCTTACGATTTTTATCCTTGTTGACCAGGGTGCGTGCAACATCCATTAAACGAATACCCTGGGTCATAGCCGCCTGCTGCAGTAGGCGATATGCTTCTGGCTCATTTACACCATGGCGTTGCATCAGCAGACCTTTGGCTCGCTCAACCCATTTGCGCTCATCCAGCGAGGTACGCGCCACGGCCAGTTCGTCATGCAGTGCCAGTAAACGCTGGTTCTGGTCATGCACCACATCCAGAACCGAGCGGTTGACCTGGTGCCCCATGGCATCCCCAGGAACCGCTTCAAGCTCGGTAGCCTGCACGTTATACAGACGGGTTCCAGGGTTGGCGGCATTGCTATCCAGATTGACCAGACGCTTGAGCAGGGCCTTGTGGTTATCCAGCTCGGCGCTGGCCTCAGCAATACTGCGCTGGCACTGGGCACGCAACTCCGCCGTCAACTCATCTTCAATCGATTTGAAGGCATCGATACGTGTGGTCGTCAGATCGAACCAGGGTTGGTGCAGGCTGGTGGGGATTGGCTGGCGCTCGCTGCTGCGTATGGCTATCTGGCGCAAACGCTCAATTTCGGCTTGCCAGGGCTCGGCAGCAATCGCCTTCCAGGCCAGCAAGGCCTCAGCTGGCGCGAATTCAATAAAGGTTTCAAAGCAACGCTGCTGACTCTCGCCCAGGAAACGCAACCTCTCCAGCAATGCCTGACTGAACCAGCCATGAATAAAGCCTGCTACACCAGTGGCTCGCTCCTGCCCGGCCAGTTCCTTGCCTTGCATCATATTGAACAGGGCTACCAGATAGCGCGTTACCTGCGGTTCACTGGCGGTATCAGCAGCTTCAAAGACTACCGCCAGCATGGCCGCGATGGGTCGACTGAAAGCAGCAGTGGACTCTTAGGAGCTGATCGCCCGTCGGCGAACAGCGGCACGCAACTTCACCAGCCCCTCAAGCCCGTGGATGACGGCGGCAATATGGTTGAACAGCCGCACCTTCTCCGCCGCACAAGCGCGGTTCAGATCTGGTTGCTCGAAGCCTTCCAGCAGTGCAGCTTCTGCCAACTTGCTCTGCGCAGTCAGCGAATCAAGAGCGTCCTGACACTGATCATCCGGACTACCCAGATGCACATTGGAGTACCCGCGCTCTCGCTGCAGGGCATGCACCAATTGACTGACCTTGGCTACCAGTTCGCAGGTTGTATCCAGCTGCTGCAGCCCCTGAATTTCGCTGCGTCGAGCTGCCAGAATAAAGTCCAATGCACGGGACATATCCGCTCCCCCGGTAGATGCCGTAATTAGTGAGAAGCAATACTTATACCAGCAAGAAGAGACTTGACCCCACGCATCCCAAGCGCGTTAATAGATGCAGGATCACCAATCACCCAGGATGGGTATATCAATGGCACTCAGTTTCTGCAGGACGCGGCCGCAATGATCGCCCACACACCGACCATTTTTGCATCGGTGGCTTGGGTCGCCCTGATTATGGCCTTCTGTCTGCTGGTGGTAGGCCGCTTCAATCAGCGTGATGGCTTGCTTACCGCTGGTGCCGGGCTGTTGGCCCATGCCCTCGCCTATGTCTGCTTCATGTATTACGGTCATGCCCCGCTCTGGCTGACCTACAGCCTGCCCAATACGCTGCTGGCGGTTGCTCTGGCGTTCTATTCGGCGAGTATTTTCCGCATCAACCAGGTACCCGTGCCCTGGCTGCCTGTGTTTGGCCCGCCAGTCATTCTCGGCCTGTTGATGATTCTCTTGCTTGAAACCACTGAACCGAGAATGCTCGCCGCCTCCGGCGTGCTGATGGTGCAGTGCCTGCTGATCATTCTCTGGGCACAAAACAATCAGCAATCTGATGGCCGCGCCCATTTACTATTGATTGTTGGTGCCGCAGTCAGCCTGATCGGCATTCTGATCCGCGTTATTGCCATCGCCACCGGGTTGATTGAGGAGATGCGCTACGACATCAGCAACCTGCGGCAGTCAATTTCAATCAGCATTGGCACTGTGACCGTGATGATGCTGTCTCTTGGTCTGGTGCTTCTTTCCAAGGAGCGAATTGAGGGTGTGCTCAAGCACATGGCCCTGCGCGACCCACTGACCGACCTGCCTAACCGCCGTGCGATCATGGAGCAGATGGATAACGAAATCGAACGTGCCCGTCGTAATGGCACTACTCTGGCCGTTGCCGTGATCGATATCGACCATTTCAAGAACATCAACGATATTTATGGGCACCTGGCCGGCGACGCGGTGCTCAAGCATTGTGCAGACCTGATGAAACAACGGTTGCGCCAATCCGACGGGCTTGGCCGCTATGGGGGTGAAGAGTTCCTGTTGCTGCTGCCAGAAACCACCCGCGAGGGTGCAGCCATTGCGTTGGATGACTTACGCGCCTTTATTGCCAACACCCCGACCAGATTTGGCGACCTGAGCATTTCTCAGCATTTCAGCGTTGGTGTCTGGTGTGGCATTCCCAGCAGCCAGGACTCAGGCACCACACTGCTCGGCAAAGCCGACGCCGCGCTCTACAAGGCCAAAAATGCTGGACGCAATACGCTCAAACTGGCCGAAGACATCGCGATTTCAGCGCTGGTATGAAGTGCACGCAGGCTTTGGTATCGGCACACATCATTGACATGGCTTTTCCACTCAGGTCCATTGCAGAATCTGCATCCACCTACTGCACAAGCCATGCAAGGTAACTGTTAATCAGTGTGCTGCGCGCAAAACCAGCGTCAGGCAAGTGCTGGAGCCCGGTGACAGGCACTGGGCATCATCCAGTGCATTGGCGGTTTCCACACAGAGCATGCGCGTCCAGGCCGAGGGAGAAAAATCGCTCAAGCGTAGAGCCTTATCTGGCCCCGGGTTCCAGACTACGGTTGAATGACTTCCCCTCGCCTGCAGTAACGTGGCGGTCTTGTCAGCATGATCAATGCGCAATGGCTGTTGCGGATCGCTGTAATAGATGCGGTCGGTTTCACCATTGAAATGCACGGCGCCCTGCTGCTCAAATAGCTGCCAGTCTTGCAGGGTATCCACATAAGAGCAGCCTGCCAGGCCATGCACCTGGGTGGCATGAATATCCGGCGTAGGCAAATAGGTGTGCAACGCCTGGGTGATATGCAAAGGCATCGAACCCTGATT
>SKFV01000316.1 GCA_007117785.1 Pseudomonas sp. | reverse complement strand
TGCCATATTCGGGTTTACGGCACCCTCGGGGCGCGGACGCACCTTGCCGGTGACCTTGACGACGTATTCGCTACGCACCCGGTCAGCTACAGCGAAGGTTTCTTCGCGATCAGGATCGAAAACCACCTGAGCCAGCCCCTCACGATCGCGAATATCGAGAAAAATCACCCCACCGTGGTCGCGGCGGCGGTGCACCCAGCCGCACAGAGTAATTTCCTGGTCCGCCAGGCTCGGGGTCAACTGGCCGCAATAATGGGTACGCATCATGATGAGATCTATCCTGTTTGCTGGTGTCTGCCGGCATTGCAGGAAACTCGCAGGAGAGCTTCGCTGGCATCATTTGGCGGCGGTATTATCCGAAAGGCGCATAATATACCCGAAACCCCTACCAGCCTGCGAGTATCAGTGGCGTTAGCGAGTAATGTAGTTGCCGACCTGTGGTCTGGCCGTATACTGAAAACGAGCTGTTTATCCAATCAAGGAGCAAGCATGAAAATTGATATCGGTATCCAGGAAAGTGACCGTGCCCAGATTGCCCAGGGCCTTTCCCACCTGCTGGCGGATACCTACACGCTGTACCTGAAAACCCATAATTTTCACTGGAATGTCAAAGGGCCCATGTTTCAAACCCTGCACCTGATGTTCGAAACCCACTATACCGAGCTGGCGGTAGCCGTGGATGACATTGCTGAACGCATCCGCACCCTGGGCTTCCCGGCTCCGGGCACCTACAAGCAGTTCGTTGAGCTCAGCTCCATAAAGGAAGAGGAAGGGGTTCCCGAAGCGACAGAGATGGTCCGTCTTCTGGTTCAGGCTCATGAAGCCTGTGCGCGAACTGCGCGCAAGGTCTTTCCTGTTTGTGACGCCGCCCATGATGAACCCAGTGCCGACTTGCTGACCCAGCGCCTGCAGGTGCACGAGAAAACCGCCTGGATGCTGCGCAGTCTGCTGGAGAAGTGATCTCTGTGCCGGCTCGTCAAGAGCCGGCCACTTGGTCATCCTTTACTTTCAGGTTAGAGTGCCCTGCCCCGGCGTCATGCATTCATTGTCCGGGGCATTGTCAATCACATATGCCTGAAAGGAACACCCGCTTGAATAGTCTTCGTTATCTCCACTTAGCTTTTGGTATGGTCAGCCTGGTTGTCGGCCTGATCATGGCCTGGCCGCTGTTCACCCAAAGCGGCCCGGTCGACTTCTCCGCTCTTGGCGCGACCATGGCCATTTTTATCGGCCTGCTCAACCTGCAACAGTTCAACAGCACCACCCAAGGTCGTCTGGTCAGCCAGCTCGCCGGCATTGCCCTGCTGATCAGCAGCCTGATCCCGCTGGCTGCCCTGCTTTTGACCTCGGCCATGGACGAACTGCTGCCCTATGCCATGGGCTTCAGCATTGCTGCGGTGTGCGCCCTGAGCGCCAGCACCCTGCGCCAGCAGTGGCCCCAGCGCCCAGCAAAACCGACCGCCAGCAAGAATACGCGCAAACGCAAAAGCGTGCGCCCGTCGAAAAGTGATCAACACAGTGGTCGCGAGCAGGGACAGGTCAAATGGTTCAATGCCAGCAAAGGCTTTGGCTTTATCTCCCGTGACCAGGGGGGAGATGTCTTCGTTCACTTCCGCGCTATTCGTGGCGAAGGGCATCGCGTATTGATTGAAGGACAGACGGTCAGCTTTATTGTTGAAGAACGCGAAAAAGGCCTGCAGGCCGAGGATGTCGACATTCTTGCCTGAAACCAATGGGCAACCTGAGGTTGCCCATTATCGCTAACCAGCGGCTACCATTACACCAAGTCGATGGTGGCTGATCAATAATGCGGTGGTGGCGGTTCCTCTCCGGCATCAGCTGGCAAGATGGCCGCCAGATCCACCTGACGGCGAGCCAGCAATTCCAGCGCTCGCTGCATGCGCAGTACCGTTTCCTGCAATGTAGCCAACTCAGTATTCAGGGCATCGATAGTATCATCCTGAAACGCCAGCCGGGTTTCCAGCGTGGTCAGGCGCTGCTCCAACTCAGTCATCTTGCTCCCCCCAAACAAATGTATCTGGCAAATGTGGCCGCAAGGCATCCAGCCGCTCGGTCAATTGTGCCACATTGTAGGGCGCCGCAGGATGCTTGCCCCACACCGGTGCCGGCCAGGCTGCATCATGCCTGAAACGCGCAATATGATGCACATGTAATTGACTGACCATATTGCCCAAAGCGGCCACATTCAGCTTGTCCGGACAATAGGCAGCCAGCAGGCTTTCCTGTAACTGACAAGACTCCTCCAGCAGCTGAATACGGTCGGTTGGCGCCAGTTGCACAATTTCAGTAACATTTGGCCGTCGCGGAACGAGAACAAACCATGGATACTGCGCATCCTTGATTAACAACAACTTGCATAGTGGAAAGTCACCTAGCACATTAGCATCATTGCGTAATTGTGTGTTTAGGCTGAAAATGTGACTTTTCTCGGGCATGATGCCTCCAATAGGTTAGCAAGACAGTAGTCTGCCTTGTCTCGACAGACTGTTGGAGAAGACTGGAGTAATTGTTGCCTGCTTGGGCACCGCGTTGCAGAAAACTGGTTTTGGAAGCAAACATTCGTCATTTTTGCCTCGCCAGAATAATGCCAACTATGCCCGCTTTTGTGGCGGTTAGCTTTCAAAAGCGTGGTTAAGGTGCTTTAATTAGCGCGACAATAATAATGAATATTGGTTCCAAATAACCTACAAGTTTTATTTAACTGAAGGAGCACACTATGAAACACGCCATCAAATGGACTTCGGTCGCTCTCGCTGTTGCCATGGGCAATGGCCTGATCGCAGCTCAGGCATCCGCCGGTGAAGGTTTTGTCGAAGGCGCTTCTGCCGACCTGACCAGCCGCACGTTCTACTTCAACCGTGATTTCCGCAACGACAATCAGGGCCAGTCTAAAGCAGAAGAAACTGCTCAGGGCTTCATCATGAATTTCGAGTCCGGCTTCACCGAAGGCCCGATCGGCTTTGGTGCTGACCTGCACGCCCTGATGGGTATCAAGCTGGACAGCAGCCGCAGCAACACCGGCACCGGCCTGCTGCCTACCCGAAACAATGGCAAGGCACCGGGCGAATATTCGCACCTGCGTGGCGCTGCCAAAATGCAAATCCTGGACGACACCGAAGTACGCTACGGCACCCACTTCGTTGACAATCCGGTTATCGCCTATGACGACACCCGCCTGCTGCCCAGCCACTACTTCGGCTACAGCGTCAGCAACTCCAGCATCGACGGTTTGTTCGTTGAACTGGGTCGCATGACTCATCGCAGCGAAATGGCAAGCTCTAGCCAGGAACGTGATGGGTTTGCTTTTGAAGACGAAGATACTGGTGAGCGGATCGGCGGGAAAGTTACCTACCTGGGTGGTAGCTATCAAATCAATCCGGCTCTGGCCACCAGTCTTTACACTTCCAAAGCGGATGACCTGTGGCGTCGTCACCACGTCGGTGTGAGCCACTCTGCTGACCTGGGTAATGGTATGACTCTGGGCACTGATCTGAGTCACTATCACACCAGCGATCGCTCCAACGGTTACGACCTGGGTAACAAAGCCACTTCACTGGCTCTGACACTGACCTCCGGCTACCACGCCATCACCGGTGCTTACCAGCGCATGAGCGGTGATTCTGGTTATGAGTACCTCGACGGCGCGGTTTACCTCGCCAACTCTATCCAGTATCTGGATTTCAACGCTGTTGACGAGCGCTCTTGGCACGCCGCTTACCAGTATGATTTCGCTGGTGCTGGCATCCCGGGCCTGGCCTTCACTGCGCGCTATATCCGCGGTAGCAACATTGATACCGGCGCCTATCAAGACGCTACTAGCGACACTCGCTGGGAGCGTGACTTCGCGCTGGATTACACCGTTCAAAGTGGTGCTCTGGCCGGTCTGAACCTGAAGTGGATGAATGCAACCGTTCGTCAGGACCGCAATATTGATGGCGGCGATGTAGACGAAAACCGTGTTGTAGCTTCCTACACCTGGAACCTGCTCTAAGCAGTAACAGGCTGTAACTGAGAAAGCCCGGCCATGTGCCGGGCTTTTTCTTGCCTGCAGAAAGATTGTCGGCCGCCTGCCAGCCCCCTACAATAAGCGCCATTGCTCACTCAGCCGCAGGAACCCCGTTACCTATGCGTACCCGCCAGTATTTACTCGCCACCCTGAAAGAAACCCCTGCCGATGCCAGCGTGATCAGCCACCAACTGATGCTGCGCGCCGGGATGATCCGCAAGATCGCCTCCGGTCTCTATACCTGGTTGCCTATGGGGCTGCGTGTATTGCGCAAGGTGGAACAGGTAGTGCGCGAAGAAATGAACGCCAGTGGTGCGCTGGAGGTGTTGATGCCGGCTATTCAGCCAGCCGAGCTGTGGCAGGAGTCCGGGCGCTGGGAGCAGTACGGACCCGAATTGTTGCGCCTGACAGACCGGCATGAGCGTGAATTCTGTGTTGGCCCGACCCACGAAGAAGTCATTACCGAGCTGGCGCGCAATGAAATCAGCAGCTACAAGCAGTTACCGCTGAACCTGTATCAGATTCAGACCAAATTCCGCGATGAAATCCGCCCGCGTTTCGGCTTGATGCGGGCACGAGAATTCGTCATGAAAGACGCCTATTCGTTCCATCTCGACCAGGCGTCACTGCAACAAACCTATGATCGTATGTACCAAGCCTACTGCAATGTATTCGAGCGCTTGGGCCTGAACTATCGCCCGGTAGTCGCAGATAACGGCTCTATTGGTGGCGAAGGCTCGCACGAGTTTCATGTACTGGCCGACTCTGGCGAGGATGCCGTAGTGTTTTCAGACACCGGTGACTACGCCGCCAATATGGAAAAGGCCACCGCCCTGCCGCCCCAGGGTGAGCGTCCCCAGCCTGCTGCCGAATTGGCGCGGGTTGATACGCCCGACGCCACCACCATTGCTGCAGTCAGTCAGCTGCTTGGCACGGGTCCGGCACAGTGCGTAAAAACCCTGATCGTTATGGGTCACGCCGAAGAGGGCGAGACCCAGCCACTGGTCGCTCTGGTCTTGCGCGGTGATCACGAACTGAATGAGATCAAGGCCGAGAACCACCCGGCCGTGCATGCACCCCTGACCATGGCCAGTGAAAGTCAGATCGAGCAAGCCATCGGTTGCAAACCAGGCTCCATCGGCCCGATCAAACTGCCAGTCCGGGTGATTGCTGACCACAGCGCTGCCCATCTGGCTGACTTTGTCTGCGGTGCCAACGTCGATGGCCAGCATTTCACCGGAGTGAACTGGGCACGTGATGCGCACTTTGATGAAATCGCCGATTTGCGCAATGTGGTCGAAGGTGATCTGAGTCCGGATGGCAAGGGCACCTTGCTGATCAAACGCGGCATCGAAGTCGGGCACATTTTCCAGCTGGGACAGAAATACAGCCAGGCAATGAATTGCACGGTACTCAACGAAAATGGCAAGGCGGCTACCCTGACCATGGGTTGCTACGGCATTGGCGTTTCCCGCGTCGTTGCCTCGGC
This sequence comes from Pseudomonas sp., assembly GCA_007117785.1. Lineage (GTDB taxonomy): Bacteria > Pseudomonadota > Gammaproteobacteria > Pseudomonadales > Pseudomonadaceae > Halopseudomonas. Next base: position 979 of record SKFV01000316.1, on the reverse strand, counting down.
CATCGAACAGAATCATGATGAGCGCGGCATTGTCTGGCCGGATGACCTGGCGCCTTTCCAGGTTGCGTTGGTGCCCCTGAAAATGGAGAGCTCGGAGGCCGTGCGTGAAGCCACCGAAGCGCTCTACCAGGGCCTGCAACAGGCTGGCATTGATGTACTGCTGGACGACCGTGACAAGAAGGTCAGCCCCGGGGTGAAATTTGCCGATATGGACCTGATCGGCATTCCTCACCGCGTCGTGATCGGTGATCGCGGCCTGGATGCAGGCGAGCTGGAATACAAGTACCGTCGCGATAGCGAGCCGCGCAGCATTCCCAGTGCCGAGGTTCTGGATTTCCTGATCAAACAGATCAAGGGACTCTGAGGCCAACACCATGGCAAGGCCACGGACCTGGCTGACCGCGCCACTGCTGGCCTGCAGCCTTCTGTTCGGGTTCTCTGCTCAACTGTGGGCGCAGAACCCGGCAAACCCTGAGGTCGACCCGCAGCTGCGCGCATTGCTGATGGATGCGGTCAGCAGTGCTGACAGTTTCAATGACCGCTTCGAGGCCGAAGTCTGGCTATTGGATATGTCCACCCGCATGCGCCGCTTTATACCCGACGAAGCCGAGCGCCTGCAGTTCCTGCGCAAGGTTCACCGCGAAGCCCGACGCGCCGAGCTCAAGCCGGATCTGGTGATTGCGGTAATTCATGCCGAAAGCCTGTTTGACCGCTTTGCCATCTCCAGCGTGGGCGCCCAGGGTGTGATGCAGATCATGCCGTTCTGGAAAAACGAGATCGGCCGACCGGACGACAATCTGATGGATCTGGCCACCAACCTGCGTTATGGCTGCACCATCCTGCGTTATTACCTGGATATGGAAAGTGGCAACCTGCGTCGAGCGCTGGCCCGCTATAACGGCAGTCTGGGCAGCCACCGCTACCCGGATCGGGTCACCGATTACTGGTACCGTTTCTGGTATGTCAACGAATAGACCTG
>SKFV01000218.1 GCA_007117785.1 Pseudomonas sp. | reverse complement strand
TCCAGATTCAGCCCGCTACCACTTGGCCGGTAGGCCAGTTCCTGCGCGGTGGGGGTTTCAAACCCCTTGCCGAGGGCGGCATACAGGCTGAGTGCCGGGGTCCATTGGTAGCTGAGGCCGAGGGCCGGGTTGGTCTGGTTGAAGCGGCTGCTGCCGCTGTCGTCACTGCCGTCTTCAAAGTAGTCATCATCCGAACTGAAACGCACCTGGCTGTGCCGCGCGCCAGCTGTCAGGGTCCAGTCCGGGTGCAGGGTCCAGGTGGAGATCAGGTAGGCATCGCGGCCCTGTACGCGGTTGAATTCATCGCGCTGCAGATTGCCCTTGCGGCCCTGTTGATTGACGAACCCGAGGCGTTCTTCGCCCTGGTAATCCCAGGTCAGGCCGGCGGCCAGTTCGACCGGCAGGCCAAAGGCGACAGTCTGGCGTTGCCAGCCGAGTTCGGCACCACCGAAGCGGCGATCCAGTTCAATCACGCCGCCACCGGCAAACTGCCCGCTACCGGGAAAGGCGAGAAATTGCTGCACCTCTCGGGTACCGCCGTAGACCATCAGGGTGATTTGATCGGCATTGCTCAACTGGCGCTGGTAATTCATGCCGCCCTGCTGATGGCGAACGCTTTTTCGGGTATCAAAGGTCTGACTACCGGCGACGGCCTGGCGGCGGTCTTCCCGCACCTGGTCGGCGGTCAGGCCCAGCGGATCCTGGGTATCGGGTTGATCCAGGGCATTGAACAGCAGGGTCAGGCTGGAGACGTCATCAATATCAATACCCAGGCGCAGGCTACCGGTATCGCGGCGGGTGTCGCTGTGGTCGCGATAGCCGTCGGTCTCCAGTCTGGCCAGGCTGGCCTGGATATTCACGGCATCGTGCTGAGCGCCATAGCGCAGGCGCGAACGCCAGAGGCCGTCACTGCCGACCGCGGTGCGGTTTTCCAGTGTCGGATAAAACGGGCCTTCGCCACTGAAACCCTGGATCACGCCGCCGGAGGCATTGCCATAGAGCGCGGCCAGCGGGCCACGCAGTACGTCGATGCGGTCCAGGGTATCCAGATCAAACAGCGCCGGCTGGCCCTGGCCGTCGGGCATGGTCAGCGGAATGCCGTCCTGCACCAGGCGCACGCCCCGCACACCGAACTGGGCGCGTGAGCCAAAGCCGCGCGAGGAAATCTGCAAATCCTGCGCATAGTTCTCGCGGTTGAGCGCAAGTATGCCGGGCACCCGTTGCAGGCTTTCCGAGAGGTTGGCGCCGAGTGCATTGGGTTGCAGTTGCGCGCCGCTGACCGAATCGCGGGTCAGTGGCAGGCGGGCATCGGCCTCGGTTTGCTGGCTGCCCAGCACGACCTGGGTCGGCAGGCTGAGAGGCGTGCTGTCGGCGTGGCTCAGTTGGCTGGCCGTCAGGCAGGCGAGGGACAGGGGAAGCAGTAGCGGTGTTCTCATCAGGTGGCCTTGTGGGTGGTCTGTTCGGCGAGATAGCTGTCTTTCAGGCGTACGTAATTGGCGGCGGTATAGGCGAAGAATTCCCGTTCGCTGGCTTTCAGTTCACGCACCTGGCGCGCCGGGCTGCCCATATACAGGTAGCCGCTGGCCAGGGTCTTGCCGGCGGGTACCAGGCTGCCGGCGCCGATGATGACTTCATCTTCCACCACGGCACCATCCATGACGATGCTGCCCATGCCGATCAACACGCGACTACCGATGCTGCAGCCGTGCAGCAACACTTTGTGACCAATGGTCACCTCGTCGCCTATGGTCAAGGGAAAGCCATCCGGGTTGAATGGTCCGGCGTGGGTGATATGCAGCACGCTGCCATCCTGCACGCTGGTGCGCGCGCCGATACGAATGCGGTGCATGTCGCCACGAATCACGGTCAGCGGCCAGACCGAGCTGTCGTCGCCCAGGGTTACGTCACCGAGCACCACGGCGCTCTTGTCGACCATCACGCGCTGGCCGAGTTGCGGTTGCTGACCGCCGTAGGGTCGAATGTGCATTGTTGTCACCTTGAAATTTGCCGGAGTGGCGCCACATCTATGGAATAATGCCGCACCACGGTTAATGTGCCGGTCATTGTAGCCAACCGGCGACTGCTGACCAGATACCAGGATATGCCCGATGAGTAACAACCCGCTGTTGCAAAACTACGACCTGCCACCCTTTCAGGCCATTCGCCCCGAACACGTGCAGCCCGCCGTCGAGCAGGTGCTGGCAGACAACCGGGCGCAACTGGCGGCCTTGTTGCAATCGCCACCTGCGCAGTGGGATTGGGCCAGCCTGATCGAGCCGATGGACGAGATGGGCGAGCGCCTGACTCGCGCCTTCTCCCCGGCCAGTCACCTGAATGCGGTGGTCAACAGCCCGGAAATGCGCGAGGCCTATGATGCCTGCTTGCCGCTACTCAGCGAGTACGCCACCGAGATGGGGCAGAATGCCGAGCTTTATGCCGCCTATCAGCAATTGGCTGAAGGCGATGCCTTTGCCAAGCTGGATACGGCGCAAAAAACCATTATCGAACATGCCCTGCGTGAGTTCCGATTGTCCGGGATTGCCCTGCCGCCGGCGCAGCAAAAACGTTACGGCGAGTTGCAGAGCCGCCTGTCCACCTTGCAGAGCCAGTTCTCCAACCAGCTGCTGGATGCTACCCAGGCCTGGACCAAACTGATTACCGATGTTGCCCAGCTCGACGGCTTGCCGGAATCGGCCCTGGCCCAGGCGGCTGAAGCGGCCAAGGCCCGCGAGCTGGATGGCTGGCTAATCACCCTGGACTTCCCCAGCTACTACGCAGTGATGACCTACGCACATGACCGCGCCCTGCGTGAAGAGCTGTACACCGCTTACTGCACCCGCGCGTCCGATCAGGGCCCGCAGGCCGGTCAGAATGACAATGGCCCGCTGATGGTCGAGATTCTGCAATTGCGTCAGGAGCTGGCCGAGCTGCTGGGCTTTGCCAACTATGCGGAGCTGTCACTGGCGACCAAGATGGCCGACAGCACTGATCAGGTGTTGGGCTTCCTGCGCGATCTGGCAGCGCGAAGCCGTCCGCATGCGGAACAGGATCTGGCCGATCTGCGTGCCTTTGCCGCCGAGCACGGCTGCGATGATCTGCAAAGCTGGGATATGGGCTACTACGCCGAACAGCTGCGCCAGCATCGTTATGAGCTGTCACAGGAAGAGCTGCGCCCCTATTTCCCGGTCGACCGGGTGATTGCCGGCATGTTTGCCGTGGTTGAGCGCCTCTATGGCATCGAGCTGCGTGAGGTTGACGAGTTCGAGCGTTGGCACCCGGATGCGCGTCTGTTCGAGGTGCTGGAAGAGGGTGAGGTGATTGGTCGCTTCTTCCTCGACCTGTATGCCCGCAGCCACAAGCGTGGTGGTGCCTGGATGGACGGTTGCCGTGATCGCCGCCGCCTGCCCGATGGTGAGCTGCAACGCCCGATTGCCTATCTGGTGGGTAACTTCACTCCGGCCTCCGGCGGCAAGCCGGCGCTGCTGACCCACGATGAAGTCACTACCCTGTTCCATGAATTTGGTCACGGCCTGCACCACCTGTTGACCCGGGTGGATTATCCGTCCGCGTCGGGCATCAATGGTGTTGCCTGGGATGCGGTCGAGTTGCCGAGCCAGTTTATGGAAAACTGGTGTTGGGAGCCGGAAGGTCTGGCGCTGATTTCCGGTCACTATGAAACCGGTGAGCCGCTGCCGCAGGATCTGCTCGACAAGATGCTGGCGGCGAAGAATTTCCAGTCCGGCCTGGGCATGCTGCGCCAGATCGAATTCTCCCTGTTCGACTTTGAGCTGCACGCGCGCCGTCATCCGCAGCGCAGCGTGCAAGAAGTGCTGGATGCAGTACGTGAAGAAGTGGCGGTGTTTATTCCGCCGGCCTTTAACCGCTTCCAGAACGGCTTCGGGCATATCTTTGCCGGTGGCTACGCAGCAGGTTACTACTCCTACAAGTGGGCCGAAGTGCTGTCCGCTGACGCTTTCTCGCGCTTCGAAGAAGAGGGCGTGCTGAATGCCGCCACCGGTCAGGCCTTCCGCGACAGCGTGCTGGCGCAGGGTGGTAGCAAGGAGCCGATGGAGCTGTTCGTCGAGTTCCGTGGTCGCGAGCCGAGTGTCGATGCGCTCCTGCGCCATAGCGGCCTGCTGACCGGAGAGGCGGCATGACGGAACCGGTAAAGCGCTTTATCGCCGGGGCGGTATGCCCGGCTTGCAGCGCCATGGATACCATCCGCATGTTCGAGCTGGACGGCCTGCCGCAGCGTGACTGCGTCGCCTGCGGCTATGCCGATAGTCTGGATATTCGTGGCAACGTGGTGCCGAAAGAAATTCCTACCCGGGTCAACAAAGACAAACCCGCCAAACCGGCCGCCAAGGCGCAAACGGTGCAGTTCTTTCCCAATCCCAAGCTGAAGAAAAAACGCCCCGAATAAGGGGCGTTTTGCTAGACGGCGGCCAGGCGTATATCCATTCCCAATCGACTCGACAGACAGGGCCACTGATTCCAGAGCTGCTGGCGCTGGCTGGCATCCAGGCGGTCAAGGAGATGCTGGAAATCTTCGCTGGCAAACAGGCTGGCCGGTAGCAGGCCATTGACTGCTGCTTCTACCGCGGAATCCAGTTGATTGGCAAAAGACTCGCCGAGCAAATGGTGCACGATCAGGTTGGCGCGGGTGGTATCCAGCGGGATCAGTGGAACGCCACCGTGGCTGGCATAGCGGTCATTCACTTCTTCCACCAAGCGGTGCGCCAGATAGGCTTCGTCCAGCAGCGCCAGCATGCCGTGATGAGCGGCGGGTAATTCTGGCGGTTGCAGGAAAAAGTCTGCAGCTACCCTGAGTACCGGCAGCAGCAAGGCTTCCAGATTGGCCTGGCGTGCAACGCTTTGCGCCGCCTCCAAAACATCGGGTACTTCCTGGATATAGGCTTCAACGAAATGCATCAGGCCCTCAATGCCATTGGCAGGGGGTACGATGCTGCTGTGCAGGTGTGGCAGCCTGTCGGCCAGCCACTCGCGCAGGAGCGCTTGTTGGTCCTGTTGCTGCGCACGTTGCACGCTGTCGCGCAAGGCAGTGATATTCATCGGACGGACTCCGTAGCCGCAGGAAAACACCCAGCAGCCATGGCGTTATAACGCCGTTAACGGTTGATTGGCAGAGTGAGACTACGTATTAGTTTCAAGGAAACTTAGCAGACAATTCAGAAAATGCTAGCACGGAGACAGTATAGCGGACTTGTGCCCCGTAAATGAGGCAGAAAGCCATCTTAGTAGCTTGTACCGCTCTGGGTCAGTACTATCAGGTAACATCCTCTAGCAGAATCTGATTTTGCATGTCTTGACAATCGTCAAAAAAAGCAAATTTTACGTTGCGATGTGACGGCTGCGGACTATACTCGCTAGGTCTGGTCGCTTTATTGGGGGCGGTCCGTGGACCGGAACGACCGGGAATCCGGCTTTGCCGTGTCTCTCGATTCTTTGCAGCGCAAAGGTATTTGTCTGCACGCCCACCTGCCAGCATGAATAACAACAATAGTATGGGGAACCGGGAATGTTGCGATTAGCCAGTACCTGGCTGGTGGCCCTGAGTGCGCTTCTGGCCAGTGCGGCGGCCAGTGCCGAATGGGGCTTCAATATGACTCGAGGGGTGACGGAAATCAGCCACTCGATCTACAGCCTGCATATGATCATCTTCTGGATCTGTGTGGTCATCGGCGTCATTGTTTTTGGCGTGATGTTCTACTCGATGTTTGCGCATCGCAAATCCAGGGGTGTAGTACCATCAAAATTTCATGAGCACCTGGGACTTGAAGTCCTCTGGACCGTGATTCCTCTGCTGATTCTGGTTGGCATGGCCGTTCCGGCCACCAAAGTGCTGATCCAGATCTATGACACTGAAGATGCTGATATGGACGTGTTGATCACGGGCTATCAGTGGCGCTGGGGCTATGACTACCTTGGTGAAGATGTCAGCTTCATGAGCAACATGAGCACGTCCTCCGAGGAAATCTACAACCAGGTCGACAAGGGTGAAAACTACCTGCTGGAAGTGGACAACCCCCTGGTGCTGCCGGTCGGACAAAAAGTCCGCTTCCTGATTACGTCTGCTGACGTTATCCATTCCTGGTGGGTGCCGGCCTTTGCGGTGAAGAAAGATGCCATTCCCGGGTTTATCAATGAGGCCTGGACTCGCATTGACGAGCCGGGCATCTACCGTGGCCAGTGCGCCGAACTCTGTGGCATTGACCACGCCTACATGCCTATCGTGGTCATTGCCAAAGAACAGGCTGAATACGACGAGTGGCTGGCCGAGCAGAAAGAAGCCGCTGCACTCGAGCGTGAGTTGGCGTCCAAAGAGTGGACCCTGCCTGAGTTGATGGAGCGTGGTGAGCGTGTATACGCCTCTGCCTGTGCTTCCTGTCACCAGGTCAATGGCCAGGGCTTGCCGCCGACCTTCCCGTCGCTGGTAGGAACCGAGATGATGCTCAATGATATTGAGGGTCATATCGATGTGGTGGTCAACGGGGTGCGCGGTACCTCTATGGCGGCCTTTGGCAGTCAATTGTCTGAAGTCGAAATCGCAGCTGTGATTACCTACGAGCGAAATGCCTGGGGTA
>SKFV01000023.1 GCA_007117785.1 Pseudomonas sp. | reverse complement strand
GAATTCAGTACTGCGAAGTACCTAAACCCGCGCAGGGACACGGCATGCCGTGTCCGCCCAGACGTCAATCATGCACATAAACTCGGCATGCAACATGCACTCACACACCCTTCAACTGTTCTTCCTGCTCGCGAATCTGCCGATACAGCGTTTCCGCCGCCATTTTCAATGCCCGCGCCTGTTCCAGTTCCATATCCGCCATACACCACAAGCGGTGTGGAATATCCTTGGCCTGTTGACGCAAGGCCCGTCCCTCGGAGGTCAGGCACATCAGCCATTGCCGCTCATCGGCATCCCCTTTGCGCCGCTCCACCAGCGCCTTCTGCTCAAGACGCTTGAGGATCGGGGTAAGGGTGCCGGAGTCCAGCCGGGTTTTACTGACCAGCTGTTTGATCGCCACACCGTCGGCCTCCCACAGCGCCAGCATAACCAGATATTGCGGGTAGGTAAGACCCAAGGGCTCCAGCAGGGGCCGATAGGCGCGAACCAGCGCATTGGTGGCGGAATACAGGGAATGACAGAGCTGATTCTGTAACAACAGCGGATCAAGGGCATCAGTAGAAGACATGGCATACTCGGAAACAGGGACTGATTTATTTTGCGCGCAAGCTATTGACCGGTCAACCTCCACTGCGTATTGTTTTGCGCACAAGATAAATTACAGGGTATACAGTCATGCTGAAAACACTCCTCATCATTCTCGCCGTGCTCGCGCTTCTGGTCGCTGCATTCTTTGTGCGCGTCTACTGGCAAAATGCGCAAATACCTGCGCTGGGCCAAACTCAAGGCCAGTTGGCACCGCTGAGCAGCAAACCCAATGGCGTTTCCACACAAGCCAGCGACGCCGACAAACAGGTTGAGCCCTGGCCCTTTATCGGTGATCAGAGCAATAGCATGCAGGCGATCATGGCTGCCGTGCAGAGCTACGGCGAGGTTGAAGTGGTAACTCAGGAAGCGGATTATTTGCGCGTGGTCTTTATCACCCCACGGATGCGCTTTCGCGATGATGCCGAGTTCTATCTGGACGCTGACAGCGAACTGGTGCACTTCCGTTCGGCCAGCCGCGCCGGCCACTCTGACCTGGGTCTGAACCATGAACGCCACCAGGCATTAACCCGCCTGTATCTTGAACAGCAAAACTGAGGTCACTGATGTCACGCAAGAAACTTCTTCTGCTCGCCGGACTGGCCACCCTGGTTGCGCTGTTTTTCGGTCTTGAGCTGAACCAGTATTTCAACCTGGAGACCATCAAGGCACAGCAGAGCAGCCTGGAACAACAAGTCAGCGCCCATCCGTGGCTGGCTGCCGCCATCTACTTCGCCGTCTATGTCATCATCACCGCCGTTTCACTCCCCGGTGCTGCCCTGATGACCCTGATCGGCGGCGCCTTGTTCGGGCTTGGCTGGGGTTTGCTGTTGGTGTCCTTTGCCTCAACCCTGGGCGCCACACTGGCTATGTTGATCAGCCGTTTTCTCTTGCGTGACTGGGTCAAGGTCAAATTTGGCCGCAAGCTGGATCGCATTGACCAGGGCATCGAACGGGAAGGCGGTTTTTACCTGTTCGCCCTGCGTCTGGTACCGGCTTTCCCCTTCTTCCTGATCAACCTGACGATGGGTCTGACCCGGCTGAAGACGCGCACCTTTTGGTGGGTGACCCAGCTTGGCATGTTGCCCGGCACTGTGGTCTATGTGAATGCCGGACGTGAACTCGGTCAGGTGGACAGCCTCGGCGGCATTCTGTCGCCCGGTCTGATTGGCGCCTTCGTGCTACTCGGGCTGTTCCCGCTGATTGCACGCAAGCTGCTCAATGTCGTGCAGGCGCTCAAGGTCTATCGTGGCTGGAATAAACCCAAGGTATTCGATCGCAACCTGGTGGTCATTGGCGCCGGCAGTGGCGGCCTGGTCAGCGCCTATATCGCCGCTGCGGTCAAAGCCAATGTCAGTCTGGTTGAAAAGCACGCCATGGGTGGCGATTGCCTGAATACCGGCTGCGTGCCGAGCAAGGCACTGATACGCAGCGCCCGCCTGGCCCATGATATTCGCCAGGCCGATCAGCTGGGCATTTCGGCCGGTGAGCCCCAGGTTGATTTTGCCGCCGTGATGGAGCGTATCCAGCGCGTGATTGCGGATATCGAGCCGCACGATTCGGTAGAGCGCTACACCGGGCTGGGGGTGGATGTCATCCAGGGCGAAGCCACCATCACCTCACCCTGGCAGGTTGAAGTCAACGGCAAGACCCTGACTACGCGCAACATCATTATTGCCGCCGGGGCACAGCCGTTTATCCCCGCCCTGCCCGGTATCGACCAGGTGCCTTGCTACACCTCGGACAGTATCTGGTCGCTACGCGAACAGCCCAGACGTCTGCTGGTTCTGGGGGGTGGCCCGATTGGCTGTGAACTATCCCAGGCCTTCCAGCGTCTCGGCAGTCAGGTGATTCAACTGGAGCGCAATAATTGCGTCTTGCCACGGGAAGACACTGATACCCGTGAGCTGGTGGAAAACAGCTTGCGTGCGGATGGCGTCGAGCTGTATCTGGAACATGCCGCCGAAGCCTTCAGTGCCGAGAACGGCAGTTACCAGGTCAGCGTACGCAATCTGGTGACCGATGAAACCCAACAGATCGAGTTCGATACCTTGCTGGTCGCTGTTGGCCGCAAGGCCAATACCAGCGGTTATGGCGCAGAGAATCTGGGGCTGGAGCTGCGGGAAAACGGCACCCTGGCTACCAACGACTACCTGGCCACCCGTTACCCGAACATCTTTGCCGTGGGTGATGTTACCGGCCCCTACCAGTTCACCCATGTTGCCGCGCACCAGGCCTGGTATGCCGTCGTCAACGCCCTGTTCGGTAGCCTGAAAGGCTTCAAGGTAGATTATCGGGTCATCCCGCGAGTGACCTTTACCGAGCCGGAAGTGGCCACCGTAGGCCTGACCGAAAGCGACGCCAATGATCAGGGCGTTGCCTTTGAAATCACCCGCTACGGCATCGACGACCTGGACCGGGCAATCGCTGACAACAGTGCCCACGGCTTTGTGAAGGTACTGACCAAACCGGGTAAAGACCAGATCCTGGGTGTGACCATTGTCGGTGCGCATGCCGGAGAATTGCTCGCCGAATATGTCTTCGCCATGAAGCACAACCTGGGGCTGAACAAGATCCTGGGCACCATCCACAGCTACCCGACCCTGGCTGAAGCCAACAAGTTCGCTGCCGGGGAATGGAAAAAGGCCCATGCACCCCAGGGCGTATTGCGCTGGGTAGCCCGCTTCCACCGCTGGCGTCTGGGTGGTTAACCATGGAGTTCAGCCTGATCATGCCGATGCGCAATGAGGCCAGCGGCATCCAGCAAAGCCTGATGCCCTTGCAAGCGCAACGCGGCGCTGAACTGGAGATCATTCTGGTCGATGGCGGTAGCAGCGATGCGACTGCCGAACGGGCAAGGCCTCTGGTCGATCAGTTAGTCGAAAGCCCGCCTGGCCGCGCCCGCCAGATGAACGCCGGCGCTGCAGTTGCCCGGGGTGATTGCCTGGTCTTTTTGCATGCCGATACCTGCTTGCCGGACAATTTCACCGAGATTATTCGCCAGCAGGTCACCGGCTGGGGACGGTTTGATGTGCAACTGTCACCGGCCTCCCCCCTGCTTAACCTGGTTGCCTGGATGATGAACCAGCGCTCACGATTGACCCATATCTGTACCGGCGATCAGGCGCTGGTCATCCGCCGGGCGCTTTTTGAGCAGGTCGGAGGTTATGCCGAGATTCCCTTGATGGAAGATATCGAGCTCTGCAAACGTCTGCGCCGCCACAGCCACCCCGCCCGCCTGCGCCCGCCGCTGACCACGTCCAGCCGGCGCTGGCAAAAACACGGGACTATGCGCACCATTGTGCTTATGTGGTGGTTGCGGTTGGCTTACTGGCTGGGTGTCAGCCCGCAGCGGTTGGCGCGGTGGTATCGGTGATGGTCAGGTAACACCTGGAGAGGTAATGCGATATTTCTCACCTTCAGCGCAGGCATCACCCGTCGGGCACAGCATGCTGTGCCCCTACGCAGAATTCAATACCGCGCAATACCTGACCTCACGAAAGACATGCACTTTGTGCGTCACGCATAATCTGTCACTAGGCAAAAACTGAACGAGGCGTAGGGACACGGCATGCCGTGTCCGTTCACACCTGACCAAGGCACCATACACCACCCCAAACTGTGATCAGGACATACCCCGGAATGCACACACCTCCCCTGCTGATCTTCGCCAAAGCCCCGCTTCCCGGTCAGGTCAAGACCCGGTTGATTCCTGCACTGGGCGCTGAGGGTGCCTGCGCACTCTATCGTCGGTTGCTGCGCCATACCCTGCAGCAAACCGCCGCCTGGACTGGCCCGCGCTACCTGTATTGCGCACCCGACAGCCAGCACGCTGAACTCCAGCGTCTGGCCAGTGAATTCGGTGTGCAGCTACGCAACCAGTCGGGTGAGGATCTGGGCATGCGTATGTTCAATGCCCTGGCTGAGCATAACGGTGGCGCCCTGCTGATTGGCACCGACTGCCCTGATCTTGGTTGCAGCCATCTGCAGCAGGCAGCCGAGGCGCTGACTAGTTACCACAGTGTCTTTCTGCCCAGCGAAGACGGCGGCTATGTTCTCGTCGGCCAATATTTCGCCCATCCGGCCCCCTTTGCGGACATGCGCTGGAGCCAGCCAGATGTCATGCAGCAGAGCCGACAACGTCTCGAAAATGCCGGCCTCAGCTGCTGGCTGGGTCCGGTGCTGTGGGACCTGGACGAACCGGCTGACTTACCCCGTCTGCAGCTGACTGATGAGCACGAGTCATAAGTCGTCAATAATCCCCCACCCCCTCCATCACACTTGCTTATGCAAGGCCATTCCATCTGCGGGACATAGTTCTCCATTTGTCTCACTGACTATATGGTCGCTTTAATGTCGTATCCCTGTCAGAGCAGGTCGACAACGTACAAAGCCACTTAATAAAAGGACAACCTCATGTTCGAAGTCAGCCCCCGCGTCAAGGAACTGAAGCAGCAGATCCAGGCCTTTATGGACGAGCATATCTACCCCAACGAAAAATTGTTCTATGAGCAAGTCAAGCAAAACAAATGGGGCCATCCGCCGATTCTGGAAGAGCTGAAAGCCAAAGCCAAAAGCCAGGGCCTGTGGAACCTGTTTCTGCCGCACTCCGAGCGTGGCGCTGGCCTGAACAACGAAGAATACGCCCACCTGTGCGAACTCATGGGCCGCTTATCCTTTGCCGGCGAAGTGTTCAACTGCAACGCGCCGGATACCGGCAATATGGAAACCATCGAGCGCTATGGCAACGATGAGCAGAAAGAGCGTTGGCTGAAGCCGCTGCTGGCCGGTGAAATCCGCTCCTGCTTCTCCATGACCGAGCCTGACGTTGCCTCTTCCGATGCCACCAATATCGAATGTGAAATTCGTCGTGAAGGCGATGAGTACGTCATCAACGGCACCAAGTGGTGGTCTTCCGGGGCAATGAACGAGCACTGCAAAATTGCCATCGTCATGGGCAAGACCAATCCGGACGCACCCAAGCATCTGCAACAGAGCATGATTCTGGTGCCGCTGGACACTCCCGGCGTGAAAATCGTCCGTGATCTGCATGTCTTCGGTTATGACCATGCGCCGCACGGCCATGCCGAAATCGAATACAACAATGTCCGTGTTCCGGTATCCAATATGCTGCTGGGTGAAGGCCGCGGCTTTGAAATTGCCCAGGGTCGCCTCGGGCCAGGCCGAATTCACCATTGCATGCGTGCCATCGGTCAGGCCGAGCGCGCACTGGAAGCCATGTGCCGCCGTGCTGCTGATCGGGTTGCCTTCGGCAAGCCCATGTACCGCCTGGGCAGCGTACCGGAAATGATTGCCAAGTCGCGTTGCGAAATCGATCAGGCTCGCCTGTTGACCCTGCACGCCGCACGCAGCATGGACCTGCACGGCAACAAGGTCGCCCGTCAGCAAATCGCCATGATCAAGGCCGTGGCCCCGACCATGCTGTGCAATGTGATCGATCGTGCCATCCAGATCCACGGTGCCAAGGGCGTCTGTCAGGACAGCTTCCTCGCCTCCGCCTATGCCAAGGCGCGCACCCTGCGTCTGGCCGACGGTCCGGATGAAGTACACCTGAACACCATCGCCAAGCTGGAAATGGGGCAGTACCTCTAAAACAACCGCATGCCACAAGCTTCAAACTGCAAGCTGGTTTCACCTGGCTTGCAGTTTGTCGCTTATAGCGTGCAGCTCAAGCGCAGCGAGGTTTTTTATGAGCAAGCTGTTTGATCTGACCGACAAGGTCGCGATTATCACCGGCTCGACCAAAGGCATCGGCAAAGCCATTGCCGAGGAATATGCCAAAGCCGGGGCCAAGGTGGTTATCTCCAGCCGCAAGGCGGATAGGTGCGAACAGGTCGCCAGTGAACTCCAGGCGCAGGGGTTTGATGCCCTGCCGGTTGCCTGCCATGTGGGTGACAAGGCGCAACTGCAGAACCTGGTCGATAAAACCCTGGAAGCCTATGGCCGGATTAATATTCTGGTCTGCAACGCCGCTACCAACCCGGTCTATGGCCCGACGCACAACGTCAGTGACGAAGCCTTTGACAAGATCATGGG
>SKFV01000093.1 GCA_007117785.1 Pseudomonas sp. | reverse complement strand
GCGCCCCGGGCAACCGCATCTTGCCCCTCGGCTTCATAACCGCTGCAACCTTTGCCTTTCTGTTCGCCCGCAGTTTTCTCGATACCAGGCTGCACGCACCCTGGTGGGACAAGGTACTGCAACTGTGCAGTCTGATCGGCATGCTGGCCATTGTCGGCGGTTTGCTGCTGCCGGTCCAAACAGCACTATGGATAATGTCGCTGCTGGGCGTCATGACCACCGTTTTGCTGCTCAGCTGCGGCATCAGCTGTGCCTTCAAAGGTGTACCAGGGGCGCGAATCTTTGTGTTGGCCTGGAGCATGCTGCTGCTCGGCACCAGCCTTCTGGCGCTGCGCAATATTGGTGTTCTACCCTCCAACCTGGTAACTGTATACAGCATCCAGATCGGCTCTGCCCTGGAGATGCTCTTGCTGTCACTGGGTCTGGCCGCCCGCTTCAACGAACTCAAGCGGCAAAAAGAAGCAGCGCAACAAGCCATGCTGGATACCCTGCGCGCCCAGGAGCAGCAACTGGAAACCCTGGTCACTGAGCGTACCCGGGCACTGGCAGAAGCCAACCAGCAACTCGGACAACAGGCGATTCAGGACACACTGACCGGCCTTTTCAATCGGGCCGGGGCTATCCAGCAACTCGATCTCGCTATTACTCGCGCCGCACGCTACGGCCACACTCTTGCCGTAATGATGATTGACCTCGACGGTTTCAAACCAATCAACGATCAACACGGCCACGCTGCTGGCGATCAGGTGCTGCGCGAGGTTGCCCAACGGCTACAAGCAATCGCTCGTGACACAGATATCGTTGCCCGCTTTGGCGGTGATGAATTCGTCCTTGTCGCTGAACAGATTGGCGCCCCAAGTCAGGCCGAGCAGTTGGCCCAACGGCTACTGAATGGTATCATGCAGCCGATTGATCTCGATAATGGCGTTCAGGTATGTGTAGCCGCCAGTATCGGCATAGCCTTGGCCGACGGCAGTCACAACAGTGATGTCATACTGAAAGTCGCCGACGATGCGATGTATGAACGTAAGCATGCTGGCAAACAAGGGGTTAACCTGCATACCGTATGAGCAGTAGTTCTAGAACCCCAGCCCCATCAGCCAGAGTGTCAGACTCAGCGTCGCCAGCAAGGTCGACAAAAACACCACCGAACCGATAATCCGCGTATCTTCGTGGCCTAACGCAAACGCCAGCACGTTCACCCCGGTCGGACAGGCCGCCATAATGGTCAATACCAGGCGGGCTTCGCTGGATAAGCCCAGTCCGGTCGCGGCAACAAAGACCAGCAACGGAAACAGCAGCAGCTTGGCCAGGGTCACACTGACAATGCTGACAGAGGGTTGCAAGCGGTAGCGTGACAGGCTCATACCCAGCACCATCAGCGCACAGGGCAAGGCTGCAGCAGCCAGCCAGTCACCCGCACGCCAGAGCGCATCGGGCAGCCATAAACCAAGTAAATTAAAAGCGGCGCCTAGCAACAAGGCGACAATCAACGGGTTGGCCAGGCTTTTCAGCAAAGCCGTCCATCCGGCACTTTTTCCGCTACCACTGAAAGCGTCGCGGTAAAGGCTCTGCGCGGTAAACAGGATCAGGCTGTGAAACACCAGAATGGTAAACAGATGCACCAGCGCTGCCGAACCCAGCAACACTGTAATCAGCGGAATACCCACCAGCACATTGTTTGAGTAGCTGGCCGCCAGACCCAGGGTGGTCGGCCTGTGCAGGCGCCGATTGGCAATGAGATTGACGCCGACAAACAGTAATAACGCCGGGCCAAAATAGGCCAACAACAGCAAGGGCGACAACCCCTGACGCAGGTCTGCCCGCGCCAGCGCGGTAAACAGCAATAGCGGAATAAACACCTTGAAGGTGATCGCCGCCAGCGCCGTCCCCGCCTCTGCCGGCAACCACTGCCGCCAGGCCAGCACATAGCCCAGCAGAACCAGAACAAAGATAGGGATCAGGGCTTCGACGACCAGCATGAGATGTCTCTGTGATTGGTAATGTCAGTGGGGCTTCCCCCTCTCACCAGCCCCGCCCTGCGCCCCCGGCCTTTCGCAGTGCTCAGGGCGTTTAGGCGGGCGAAGCAGTGCTTCGCTTTTCCGCCTTCACCCCGCAAGGGGAGATGGGTGACTCCCGGCTGATTAGCGGGACCTTGCAGAGGCATTTTGCTCTCGTTCAGCTTGCACTAACTAGCCCCTCTCCCCCTGCGAGAGAGGGGTTGGGGAGAGGGGGAACGATCAAAAAATCACCCCAACCGCCACGTAGTCACACCCTGCTTATCCTCCAGCACCACACCCATCGCCTGCAGCTCATCACGGATACGGTCGGACTCGGCCCAATCCTTATCTGCCCGCGCCTGCTTGCGCGCGGCAATCAGGGCTTCGATCTGCTCGGCATCCACCTCACTGCCAGCTTGCAGGAAGGCATCCGCCTCCAGCTGCAAGATACCCAGCACCACAGCCAATTCGCGCAAACGGGCCGCCAGAGCAGCCGCGGCATTCAGGTCGCTGTCACGCAGGCGGTTGACCTCGCGGACCATGTCAAACAGCACCGCGCAGGCTTCCGGGGTGTTGAAGTCGTCATCCATTGCCGCTGCAAAACGGGTAGAAAACTCTTCACCCCCGCTCGCAGGAACTGAAGGTAAACCCTTGAGACCATTGTAAAAACGCTCCAGCGCAGACTTGGCTTCAAGCAGGTTGTCTTCGGAGTAGTTGATCGAACTGCGGTAGTGGCTGGCAACCAGCAGATAACGCACCACTTCCGGGTGGTATTTCTCCAGCACATCACGAATGGTGAAAAAGTTGCCCAGACTCTTGGACATTTTCTCGCCGTCCACACGCACTGCACCGGCATGCATCCAGGCCGCGGCATAGGGTTTACCGGTGGCCGCTTCACTCTGCGCAATCTCGTTTTCATGGTGCGGGAACACCAGGTCCGGCCCGCCGCCGTGAATATCAAAGGTATCACCCAGGCAGCAGGTCGACATCACCGAGCACTCGATATGCCAACCCGGGCGGCCATCACCCCAGGGTGACGGCCAGCTCGGTTCGCCGGGCTTCACGCCCTTCCACAACACGAAATCCAACGGATCTTCCTTCGACTCATCGATCTCGATGCGCGCGCCGATACGCAAGTCATCGATCTTCTTGCGCGACAGCTTGCCATAACCCTCGAACTTGCCGACCCGGTAGTACACATCGCCGTTGCCCGGCGCATAGGCATAACCCTTATCCATAAGAGTCTGGATCATCCGGTGCATACCCTCGACGTGCTCGCTGGCACGTGGCTCCTGATCCGGTGGCAGCACCGCCAGCTTGCGCTCGTCTTCATGCATGGCAGTAATCATGCGCTCGGTCAGCACCTGAAAGGTTTCGCCGTTTTCCTGCGCGCGCTTGATGATCTTGTCATCGATGTCAGTGACATTGCGAATGTAGGTCAGCTCATAACCACTGTGGCGCAGCCAACGCGCAATGACGTCAAAGGCCACCATGACCCGCGCATGACCAATATGGCAGAAATCGTAGACCGTCATGCCGCAGACGTACATGCGGACATGGTTGCCTTCCAACGGCTTAAAAGGCGCCTTCTGCTTGGTCAGGGTGTTGTAGATCGAGAGTGCCATTTATTGCCCCCAGGAGTCGCGTAAAGTCACAGTCCGGTTAAACACCGGACGCTCGGCCGTGCTGTCCTTGCTGTCGAGACAGAAATAGCCTTCACGCTCGAACTGGAAGCGGTCATCCACGCTGGCACTGGCCAGCGAGGGCTCGGCTCGGCAGCCAGTCAGGGTAATCAGCGACTGCGGATTGATGTTATCCAGGAAGCCACCACCCGTTTCGCTCTTGTCCGGGTTGGGTGCAGTAAACAGACGGTCGTACAGACGCACTTCACATTCAATGCTTTCAGCCGCCGGCACCCAGTGAATCACACCTTTGACCTTACGCCCCTCCGGGTTCTTGCCCAGGGTATCCGGGTCATAGCTGCAGCGCAGCTCAACCACATTGCCGTCAGCATCGGTGATCGCCTCGTCAGCCCGAATCACGTAACTGCCGCGCAGGCGCACTTCACCGCCGGGTACCAGACGCTTGTAACCCTTGGGCGGATCGACCATATAGTCGCCGGCATCAATATACAGTTCGCGACTGAACGGCAGCGTGCGAGTGCCGATATCCTGCTTCGGGTGGCGCGGCAATTCGAGGTTTTCCACCTGCCCTGCCGGGTAATTGGTAATCACCACCTTGAGCGGCTTGAGCACACACATGGCCCGTGGCGCATGGGCATCCAGATCATCGCGAATACAGAATTCCAGCATGCCCATATCCACCACCCCGTCTGAACGGGTCACGCCGATGCGCTCGCAGAATTCACGGATCGATGCCGGTGTGTAACCGCGACGGCGGAAGGCACTCAGGGTCGACATGCGCGGATCATCCCAGCCACTCACGTGCCCCTCATCAACCAGTTGCTTGAGCTTGCGCTTGCTGGTCACCGTGTAGTTCAGGTTCAGACGGGCAAACTCATACTGGCGCGGCTGGCACGGCACCGGCAGGTTCTGCAGGAACCAGTCATACAGCGGGCGATGGTCCTCGAACTCCAGCGTACAGATCGAATGGGTAATGCCTTCAATGGCATCCGACTGGCCATGGGTAAAGTCATAGCTCGGATACACGCACCACTTGTCGCCCGTCTGGTGATGGTGAGCATGACGAATACGGTAAATGATCGGGTCGCGCAGATTCATGTTGGGCGCAGACATATCGATCATCGCTCGCAACACCTTGGCCCCGTCCGGGAATACGCCGGCGGTCATGCGCGCGATCTGGTCCAGGTTCTCCTCGACCCTGCGCTCGCGGACTGGGCTGTTCTTGCCCGGCTCGGTCAGGCTGCCGCGATACTCGCGCGCCTGCTCCGGCGTCAGCTCACACACGTAAGCCTTGCCTGCCTTGATCAGCTCGATCGCCCAGGCATGCAACTGATCAAAGTAATCCGAGGCATGGCGCACCTTGCCCGCCCACTGAAAGCCCAGCCATTCCACATCCGCCAGAATGGCGTCGATGTAGGCCTGCTCCTCCTTGGCCGGGTTGGTATCGTCAAAACGCAGATGACACTCGCCACCAAACTCCTGTGCCAGACCAAAGTTCAGACAGATCGACTTGGCGTGCCCGATATGCAGGTAACCGTTGGGCTCCGGCGGGAAGCGGGTAACGATCTTGCTGTGCTTGCCGCTATCCTGATCAGCCTTGACGATCTGGCGCAAAAAATGGGCGGGGGGTGTGCTATCCGTTTTGCTCATGGGGTCTGCGAACTCGTTGAATGTGCATTGGTTAAACCCGGGCGGGCAAGTGATTTGCGCACAACCCTAGGTCTGATCGGCCAAAACGCTTATCATACAGGAAAGTGTCAAGGGCCTGAATCAACGGCCGACACAACAACGAATCAGGTTCACCCACAACGCAAGGACTCTGTAATGGTCAAGCTGCATACCAACTTTGGTGTCATCACGCTGGAACTGGACGCGGAAAAAGCGCCCAAAACCGTTGAAAACTTCAAGCAATACGTGCGTGACGGTCACTACGACAACACCATCTTCCACCGCGTGATCAGCAACTTCATGATTCAGGGCGGCGGCTTCGAGCCAGGTATGAAACAGAAACCTACCCGCGATCCGATCGAGAATGAAGCCAACAACGGCCTGTCCAATAAGGTCGGCACTGTCGCCATGGCACGCACCAGCGATCCGCACTCCGCCAGCGCCCAGTTCTTTATCAACGTCAGCGACAACGATTTCCTCAACCACAGCGCGCCGAGCATGCAGGGCTGGGGTTATGCCGTATTCGGTCGTGTCGTCGACGGCATGGACGTGATCGAGAAGATCAAGGGTGTCAAAACTACCAGCCGCGCCGGTCACCAGGATGTGCCCGCTGAAGATGTGATCATCGAGCGTGCCGAGTTGAGCGAGTAATCCAGCCTATGCGCAGTCTGTTTATCTCGGACCTGCACCTGGAACAGAAACGCCCGGATATTACCCGGGCGTTTTTGCACTTGCTGACGGGCGCCGCTGAAGAAGCCGACCACCTGTACATTCTGGGTGATTTTTTCGAAGTCTGGCTGGGCGACGATGCCACCGACGAACTGGCCGAAAGCGTGATCAGCGCCCTCGCCGCTCGCGCAGAGCGCGGCAAACAGACCTTTATCATGCACGGCAACCGCGACTTTTTGCTTGGCAAGCGCTTCTGCCGGCGCGCGCGCTGCACCCTGCTGCACGATCCCTGTCTGATTGACCTGCACGGCGAAAAGGTCCTGCTGATGCATGGCGACAGCCTGTGCATTGACGATATCGACTACATGCGCATGCGCCGCCTGCTGCGCAACCCGCTCAGCCGCTTTATCTTGCGTAATTTGCCACTTAGCACGCGGGAAAAGATCGGCCGCAAACTGCGCAGTGAAAGCACCGAACGCACCCGCCAGAAGCCCAGCGAAATCACCGATGTGAACCCGGGCAAAGTCGCCGACGTCATGCGCGAACATGGCGTCAAACGCCTGATTCACGGCCACACCCACCGCCCCGACCGCCATCCGTTGGTGATTGAAGGTGAACCCGCAGAGCGTATTGTGCTGGGTGACTGGGACCAGGCCGCCTGGACCCT
>SKFV01000310.1 GCA_007117785.1 Pseudomonas sp. | reverse complement strand
TGAACAGCAGGGCCAATTCGTCCAACTCGGCGGTAGCCTGCTTGCTGCCACGGCCATGCTTTTTCAGTGCTTTCTTGGCTTTTTCCAGCTGATCGGCAACGGCGGTGAAACGCTGGCGTGCGAGTTCCGGATCCGGACCGCCGTCGCCTTCGTCATCACTGTCATCGTCGTCGTTGTCATCATCGTCGTCTTTATCGTCCGCCTTGGCCTTGTCGGCCTTGGGGCCCTGGGCTGGCGGCTCGTTGCCGCCAGTGGCGGACAGACCGTCGTCATCCGGGTCGATATAACCGCTGAAGATTTCCGACAGGCGACCGCCTTCTTCCGTTACCCGGTAATAGTTGGCAAGGATGCCGTCTACGGTACCGGGGAACATGGCGATAGCCGACATGACTTCGCGAATGCCTTCCTCGATGCGTTTGGCGATTTCGATCTCGCCTTCGCGGGTCAGCAGTTCCACGGTCCCCATTTCGCGCATGTACATGCGCACCGGGTCGGTGGTGCGGCCGATGTCGCTCTCAACAGCTGCGAGGGCGGCGGCGGCTTCTTCTGCGGCGGCTTCATCAGCGTCATTGTCTGCCAGCAACAGCGCATCGGCATCGGGTGCGGCTTCAAAAACCGTGATGCCCATGTCGTTGATCATGCGAATGATGTCTTCAACCTGCTCTGGATCGGAAATATCTTCCGGCAGGTGGTCGTTGACTTCCGCATAGGTCAGATAGCCCTGTTCGCGACCGCGCGCGATGAGCTCTTTGAGACGGGATTGCTGTTGCGCTTTTCCGGACATAACAACCCTTGTGGATGCCTTGGTGTGCAAAAAAGTAAGCTGCGGATTATACCCTGATTTCAGGGCTCCGCGCCAGTTGGATAGCTTTTCATTGGTCGGCTACGGGTGTATTGCGGCTACTCAGCAGTGTTCTGAGTTGCTGCTTTTCCTCGGTTGTGAGCGGTACTTCCGCTGCTTTGGCCAGTAGCTGTTCGATGTGCCGTTCTTCTTGCCTGGCCATCAGTATAGCTATGGTGTCGAAAAACTGCTGTTCAAGGTTGGCGCTGGAACTATTCAGCAACCATTCCTGTTCGGCCAGTTCGCTGAGCTGGTCACCCAGGGCGGTTCCATGCCAGCGCGCCAGCAATTGAATGGTGGTTTGCTGCGGGTTCTGCTGCAGGCTGCGAATCAGGGCAACCAGCAGTTGGCCTTCATCGCTGACTTCATCAGTCAGGCGTTCGATCTGGTCTACCGTGGCGGCCAGATACGGGTGGTGCAGCAGAGTGCGTGTGGCCTTGATCATCGGGCTCTCGACCTGATGCGGCATGTCGCGTTTGCGTGCCTTGCTGCGGCGCGGTTGCTCCGGCCAGTGCTCGGCGTCGGATTCGTCGGCCCGGTCAGGATAGTCATAGTCCGGCGGTGGTTCGTCATCTGCACGCGGTGTCGGTGACGGCGGTGGCGGCAGGCTGTCGAGATCCATGCCGGTGCGGCGCTCGAGTTCCTGGCGCAGCAGACGCTTGAGCATGTTGCCGGGGATCTGTTCGATCAGTGGTAGCGCCAGGCTGGCGACATGCGCCTTGCCTTCGAGGCTGTCACTGTTGACCTCTTCGCTCAGGTGCCTTAGCAGGTAATCGCTCAGCGGCAATGCCTGTTGTGCCAGGCGTGCACGGAAGGCGTCGGCGCCTTCGCTGCGGACCAGGCTATCCGGGTCTTCACCGTCGGGCAAGAACATGAAGCGCACCTGGCGACCGTCGGTCATCACCGGCAGGGCATTTTCCAGTGCGCGCCAGGCGGCCTTGCGGCCGGCGTTGTCGCCGTCGAAGCAGAACACGACCTGGTTGACGATACGAAACAGACGCTTCAGGTGGTCTTCAGTGGTAGCGGTGCCCAGGGTGGCGACGGCATTGGTGATGCCTTGCTGGGCCAGAGCAATCACATCCATATAGCCTTCGACCACCAGAATGTCGGTCAGCTGGCGGTTGGCCTGGCGCGCCTCGAACAGGCCGTAGAGCTCGCGGCCTTTGTGAAAAATCGGGGTTTCCGGCGAGTTCAGATACTTGGGCTTGTCGTCACCCAGTACCCGCCCGCCAAAACCAACCACCCGACCTCGGCTGTCGCGGATCGGAAAGGTGATCCGGTCGCGCAGGCGGTCGTAGCGGCGGCCGTTGTCCTCGTTGTCGATCACCAGGCCGGCATCGATCAGCTGTTTGACTTCATGTTTTTCGCGCACCAGATGGGTCATCAGGTTGTCCCACCCGGGCGGCGCAAAGCCGACGCCAAAGCGCTTGGCGATTTGCCCGCTGAGGCCGCGGCCTTTCAGGTAATCGACTGCGCGCTCGCGTTGTGCGTGGTGGCGCAACTGCTGGCGATAGTAGCCATCGGCAACCTCCAGCAGCTCGTACAACGGGCTGTCCTTGCGAACGCTGGGCGCGTTGCGCGAACCGCGCACGGACTCTTCCCGCGGCACTTCGACGCCGGCTTGTCGGGCCAAGGCTTCAACCGCTTCCGGAAACTCCAGACGGTCGTGATCCATCAAGAAGCCGATAGCGTTACCGCCAGCGCCGCAGCCAAAGCAGTAATAGAACTGCTTGTCCGGACTGACGCTGAACGAGGGCGACTTCTCGTTGTGGAAGGGGCAGAGCGCGGAAAAGTTCTTGCCGGCCTTTTTCAGCTTGATGCGGTCGCCGACCACCTCAACAATATCGGTGCGGGCCAGCAGGTCGTCGATGAAGCCCTGGGGGATCAATCCGGCCATGGCACGCCTCGCAAAGTGGTCAGGAACGCAAAAATCCAGCCGGTTTCCATAATCTGGAAGGCTGGACCTGTGCGCTGGATACCGACAGGCCGTTCAGTGTGCCGACTCGCGTGGGAGTCAGGCAGAACGGCTAGGCAGAACTCAGTACAGACGCTCGCGGCGACGCTGTTCGCGTTGCAGCTTCTTGGCGTGACGCTTGACGGCTGCAGCAGCCTTGCGCTTACGCTCGGTAGTGGGCTTTTCGTAGAACTCACGGCGACGGACTTCGGCAAGTACACCGGCCTTTTCGCAGGAGCGCTTGAAGCGGCGCAGGGCCACGTCGAAGGGTTCGTTTTCTTTAACTTTGACGGCAGGCATTTCGTACCTTTCTCAAAACTGTTCGTAAGTCATGCCGCTGAAACAAGTCGGCGACACATTGCATTTCAAGGGGAGCGGATATTAACGCCTAACATCGGTGAATGCAAAGCCTGTTTGGCTTTTCTTTACCGGCTGTGCACCTTAGGCGCTGCCGCCGGGCGGCAAATGCCGCGCCGGGACTGGCTTGCACGGGCGCGGGGCATTATGATGCGCGGCACAGCAATTATCCATTGGTTGGCTCCATTATGCGTGTTCTGGGTATTGAAACCTCCTGCGATGAAACCGGCATTGCGCTCTATGACAGTGAGCGCGGCTTGCTGGCAGACGCGCTCTTCAGTCAGATCGACTTGCATCGGATCTATGGCGGCGTGGTGCCGGAGCTGGCCTCGAGGGATCACGTCAAGCGACTGGTTCCGCTGGTGCGCGATGTCTTTGCCAAGGCGGACCTGCCCATTGGCGCGGTCGATGGTGTGGCCTATACCGCGGGCCCCGGACTGGTTGGCGCTTTGCTGGTCGGTGGCGCCTTTGCCCGCGCCACGGCGCATGCCTGGCGGGTGCCGGCGCTGGGTGTGCATCATATGGAAGGGCATCTGTTGGCGCCCATGCTCGAAGCGCGGCCGCCGGCCTTTCCTTTTGTCGCCCTGCTGGTTTCTGGCGGACATACCCAGTTGGTGCAGGTCGATGATATCGGCCAGTACCGGCTGCTTGGTGAGTCGCTGGATGATGCTGCCGGTGAAGCCTTCGACAAGACGGCCAAGCTGATGGGATTACCCTATCCAGGCGGGCCGGAGATTGCGAAACTGGCGCAGCAGGGGCAGCCCGGACGCTTTGTCTTTCCGCGGCCGATGACTGATCGGCCAGGGTTGGATTTCAGCTTCAGTGGCCTGAAAACGGCCGTACTGAATGCCTGGCATGAATGCCAGCGTAATGGCGATACCAGTCAGCAGACCCAGGCGGATATTGCCCGGGCCTTCGAGCAGGCGGTGGTCGAGACGCTGGTGATCAAGTGTCGTCGTGCGCTCAAGGCGACCGGAATGAAAACCCTGGTAATGGCCGGTGGCGTCAGTGCCAATCAGCACTTGCGTCAGGCGCTGGAGAAAATGACTGCCGGGCTACATGCCGAGGTGTTCTATGCGCGGCCGGTATTCTGTACCGATAACGGCGCCATGATTGCCTATGCCGGTTGCCAGCGGCTGCTGGCCGGGCAGCAGGATGAGGGAGGGCTGATTACCCGTGCCCGCTGGCCGTTGGATCAACTGCCAGCACTCGCTTAACGACGAAAGCGCGGCTCCTTGCCGGTCAGCAAGCGACCCAGATTGAGCCGGTGACGCAGCAGAATCAGGGCAACCATCAGGCTGATGGGCGGCAGCAGGGCTGGATATAGCCAAAGTGTGAGGGGCAGCAGTGCCAGACAGGTAAACATCGAGGCCAGCGAAGCCATGCGTTGCCAGGCAAAGATCCCGGCCCAGAGCAGGGCAGGCAGCACGCCGAGCGGCCAAGCCAGCACCAGCAGGGTGCCGGCAGCTGTAGCGACCCCTTTGCCGCCGCGAAAGTGGTGGAACAACGGCAGCATATGACCAACAATGGCAGCCAGCGCGAGCCAGCCCTGCTGTTCGCTGCTTAGCCCGAACCAGGCACCCAGGGCTACCGCCAGTGCACCTTTGCCGGCATCACCGCACAAGGTACCGATCGCCAGTGAGCGTCGGCCCAGGCGCAACATATTGCTCGCGCCCGGATTGCCGGAACCAAACTGGCGCGGGTCGGGCAGCTTGCCCCAGCGGCTGAGTACCACGGCAAAAGAGATTGAGCCGAGCAGGTAGGCAAGCAGCAGCAAAATCAACCAGGTTGCGGACATGGCGCAGCCTCAATAACCAAAACGACAGTGTAATGGACAAGTGAGGCGCATGTGGATCAGGTTTTTATCAAGGGCTTGCAGCTGGACGCAGTGATTGGTGTCTATGACTGGGAGCGCACCATTCGTCAGCCACTGGTACTGGATCTGGATATGGCCTGGGACATTCGCGCCGCAGCGGCGGGTGATGACCTGACGGCCACGCTGGATTACGCCGTAGTCACCGAGCGGGTACAGACGCTGGTGCAAGACAGCAGCTTTCAATTGGTGGAAACCCTGGCGGAAACCGTCGCGGCGCTGCTGCATAAGGAGTTCGGCATCCGCTGGTTGCGCTTGCGCGTGACCAAGCCAACCGCGATTCCAACCGCCACGGGCGGCGTTGGGGTGTTGATCGAGCGGGGTGAGCGGCCGGCATGACCCGGGTGTTGTTGGGCGTAGGCAGCAATATTCAGCGTGAAACCTACATCTGTCGCGGGCTGGATGCGCTGCAGGCCTTGCTGGGAGCGCTGCAGGTGTCTCCGCTGTTTGAAAGCGAGGCGGTCGGGGTCAATGGGCGGCCGTTTTACAACCTGGTGGTAGCGGCAGATACCCATCTTTCACTGGCTGATCTGTTGTCTGCACTCAAGGCCATTGAGAGCGTGTGTGGTCGTAGGCAAACCCCAGACCCTGGCAAGATTACGCTGGATATCGATGTGCTCTGTTACGGTGAGTTGAGCGGCGAGCATGCCGGGATTCAATTGCCGCGTCCGGAGACTACGCGTAATGCCTTTGTGCTCTGGCCATTGGCACTCTTGCTGCCGCAGGCTCGCTTGCCGGGTGATGGGCGCTGCTATGCGGCGCTCTGGGCCGAGTGGTCGGGCGCGCAACAGCTCTGGCCGGTCGCCTTTGCGTGGCAAGGGCAGGAACTGACACCAGACGCGTTGTTGCGCGCGTATGCAGATATCACTGATCAGCACTGAGCTCCTTTGAGGAGACCTGGTTTCAGTCGGTCTTGAAGGCCGCCACGGCATGCAGTCGAGCTTTTTCCAGCGCCTTGCCCAGCTCTGCCCCCTGCAAACCCTGCTCTAGTAGCGGTTGTACGCTGACAGCGCGAGCGTGCTCGGCGGCCTTGCGCAGGTAATCGGCCTGAGGGTAGAGTCTGTCCTCCAGCCCCGTCCGTCCCTGGGCATCGGCCTGGCAAGCGCCGAGGAATTGCTCGAAGCGCTCGGGCCGGCGGTAGATGTCGAAGGCCTTGAACAGTTTCAGCAGGGTCTCCGGGCGCAACTCCAGCGCGCGGTGGCAGTGGGTGTGGTACTCACATACCAGCAGCGCCAGCTCCTGACATTCACGCGGCGCCTTTACCCGCTGGTTGACGGCCTTCACCGTCGCCAGGCCTTTCTTTTCATGGCCATGGTGTTTCGGCCAGTGTTCTTCCGGTGTCAGTCCCTTGCCCAGATCATGCAGCAGACACGCCCAGCGAGCCGCCATTGGCAGTGCCAGGCGTGCGGCCTGTTGCAGTACCAGTAACTGGTGGATGCCGGTATCCACTTCGGGATGGTGTTGCTCCGGCTGGGGTACGCCGAACAGGCGGTCCACTTCCGGCAGCAATTCAACCAGGGCGCCACAGTCGCGCAGGGTATGCACAAAGATCTCCGGGTTGCGCTCCATCAGTGCGCGGCTGATTTCCTTCCATACGCGCTCGGCGCTGAGGGCACGGAGTTCGCCGGACTCGGCCAGTTCGCGCATCAGGTTCAATGTTTCTGGTGCGACCTGAAACCCCAGGTGATGGTAGCGGGCTGCGAAGCGGGCAACGCGCAGTACCCGTAACGGGTCTTC
>SKFV01000353.1 GCA_007117785.1 Pseudomonas sp. | reverse complement strand
CACATCGTCGGCGACTCGCGTTGTCCGATTGTGGATACCTGGTGGCAGACCGAAACCGGCGCCATCATGATTACCCCGCTGCCCGGTGCCACTGACCTCAAGCCCGGTTCGGCCACCCGCCCCTTCTTTGGCGTAGAACCGGCCTTGATGGACCCGGATGGTAAGGAACTGCATGGCGCGGCCAGCGGCAACCTGGTCCTCAAACGCAGTTGGCCAAGCCAGATACGCACCGTCTATGGCGACCACCAACGCTTGGTAGATACCTACTTCAGCGCCTACCCTGGCCTCTACTTTACCGGTGACGGCGCCCGCCGTGATGAGGATGGCTATTACTGGATTACCGGTCGGGTTGATGATGTGCTCAACGTCTCTGGCCACCGCATCGGTACCGCCGAAGTGGAAAGTGCGCTGGTACTGCATGATGCCGTCGCCGAAGCCGCCGTGGTCGGCTGCCCGCACGACATCAAGGGTCAGGCCATCTACGCCTATGTCATGCCCATGCATGATGTCGAGCCCAGTGATGCCTTGATCGCCGAGCTCAAGGCCTTTGTGGCCGAGCAGGTGGGCGGCTTTGCCAAACCGGAATTTATCCAGTGGACGCCAGGACTGCCGAAAACCCGCTCCGGCAAGATCATGCGAAGGATTCTGCGCAAGATTGCCGAGGATGAACTGGAGAGTCTGGGCGATACCTCAACCCTGGCCGATCCCGCCGTCGTCGAGGAACTGATTGCCCATCGACTGAACCGCGCCTGAGGCTGGGCACTGAATGATCACTGACGTTGCCGTTGGTGACCGGGAACACTATCCTAGTCAGCCCAGAGAACAGAGTGTCAGGAGTCGTTCATGCAAGAGGTCGTGATTGTAGCCGCCACCCGTACCGCCATTGGCAGTTTTGGTGGTCAGTTTGCCCAGATCCCCGCCCATACCCTGGGCGCGACTGTGATCAAAACACTGCTGGAGCAAACCCGGGTCGACCCGGCCACTATTGATGAAGTTATCCTCGGCCAGGTGCTGACCGCCGGTTGCGGCCAGAACCCGGCGCGCCAGGCAGCCATTCATGCCGGCCTGCCGCACACTGTGCCGGCACTGACGCTGAACAAGGTCTGTGGTTCCGGCCTCAAAGCCCTGCATCTGGCCACCCAGGCCATTCGCTGTGGCGACGCCGACATCATAATTGCCGGTGGTCAGGAGTCGATGAGCCTGTCGCCCCACCTGCTGCCCACCTCGCGCACCGGTCAGCGCATGGGCCATGGCCAGGTTATCGACAGCATGATCCACGATGGTCTGTGGGATGCCTTCAACGATTATCACATGGGTATCACCGCCGAGAATCTGGTAGAGAAATACCAGATCAGCCGGGAAGAACAGGACGCCTTCGCCGCTGCCTCGCAGCAAAAAGCCGTGGCCGCGCAAAAAGCCGGGCATTTTGCCGGCGAAATCACCCCGGTCAGCGTACCCCAGCGCAAGGGCGAGCCGCTGCAGGTAATAGCGGACGAGCAGCCACGTGACGGCATCACTGCCGAAAGCCTGGCGAAACTGCGCCCGGCCTTCAAGAAAGATGGCACCGTCAGCGCGGGTAACGCGTCCAGCCTGAACGATGGCGCTGCTGCGGTCATGTTGATGAGCGCCAGCAAGGCAAAAGCACTGGGTCTGCCTGTCCTTGCCCGCGTGGCCGGTTATGCCAATGCCGGGGTTGATCCGGCGATCATGGGTATCGGCCCGGTATCGGCCACCCAGCGCTGCCTGCAAAAAGCCGGCTGGCAACTGAATGAGCTGGACCGCATTGAAGCCAATGAAGCCTTTGCCGCCCAGGCGCTGGCAGTTGGTCGTGAACTACAATGGGATGCCAGCAAGGTCAACGTCAATGGCGGCGCTATTGCCCTCGGCCACCCAATCGGTGCTTCCGGCTGCCGTGTGCTGGTCACCTTGCTCCACGAAATGATCCGCAGCGACAGCAAAAAGGGTCTGGCGACCCTGTGCATCGGCGGCGGTCAGGGTGTTGCCCTGGCCATCGAACGTAACTGAGCCCATTGAACGGGCAGTCCACTGACTGCCCGTCTGTTCTCGCTATCCTCAATCCCCCGCCTCTGCTAGGCTTGGCTCCTTTTTCTGCCGCGCGAGCCTGCCTGTGTCTGACCTTGATTTTGCCCAACTGGACCTGAACCCCGACCTGCTGGATAACCTGCAGCGGCTTGGCTATGCGCAGATGACGCCGATCCAGCAACAGAGCCTGCCGCGCGTGCTCGCCGGCAAGGATCTGATCGCCCAGGCCGATACCGGCAGTGGCAAAACCGCCGCCTTTGCCCTTGGCGTGCTGCAACGCCTGAACCCGCGCTTTTTCGGCTGCCAGGCGCTGGTACTCTGCCCCACGCGCGAACTGGCAACCCAGGTTGCCGAGAGCATTCGTCAGTTGGCCAAGCCGCTGGCCAATGTCAAAGTGCTCTCGCTGTGTGGCGGTACGCCGATCGGCCCGCAGATTGCCTCACTGGAACATGGTGCCCATATCGTCGTCGGTACCCCGGGTCGCATCGAGGACCATTTGCGCAAGCAGACCCTGCAACTCGACCAATTGCGTACTCTGGTGCTGGATGAGGCCGATCGCATGTTGGATATGGGCTTTTATCCCAGCATCGTCAACATCGCCCAACAAACACCAGACCAGCGCCAGACACTGCTGTTTTCCGCCACCTTCCCGGACGCCATTGCCGAGCTGAGTGCCGCCTTCCAGCGCGCACCGGAACGTATTCAGGTCAGCAGTGGCAATGCCCAGAACCAGATCACCCAGACCTTCTACCGCGTCGCTCAGGCCAGCGACAAGGCCGATGTCTTGCTACGGGTACTGGCTGAGCACCCGGCGGAGGCCGGGATGATTTTCTGCCAGACCAAGCAAGGGTGTGCCGAGCTGGCCAACTTTATGCGCCAGCATCGCTTTGCTGCCGTGGCTCTGCATGGCGACCTGGATCAGAAAGACCGTGACCAGGTCTGGGTGCGCTTCAGTAACGCCAGCGCGCGTTGGTTGATTGCCACCGATGTCGCCGCGCGGGGTCTGGACTTACCGGATCTGCCGCTGGTGATCAATTTCGATGTGCCGCGCGATGCCGATACCTATGTGCACCGTATTGGCCGTACCGGTCGTGCCGGGCAGTCTGGCCGTGCGGTATCGCTGTTTACACCAAAGGAAACACAGCGGGTGGAAGAGATCGGGCATTTCACTGAGCAAACACCCGATATACGCACCCTGGAACAGTTGGCGCCAACGGCGGCCAAACCACAGCCGGCGAGCATGATGACCCTGGAGCTGGATGCCGGGCGCAAGAGCAAGCTGCGCCCGGGAGATATTCTCGGCGCCCTGACCAAGGATGCCGGGCTGCCCGGCACCGCCGTGGGCAAAATCAACCTGTTTGATACCTGCGCCTATGTCGCCATCCAGCGCGAGCATGCCAGCGCGGCGCTCAAGGGCTTGCAAGGTTGCAAGGTGAAAGGCCGCAGCGTGCGCGCACGCCAGGTCTGATCAGATACCCGGCAGCGGCTGAGTTCCCCTGGCCTGCCGTGCTGCCAGCTCTTCCAGCTCGGTACGCATGCGGCTGGCCAC
Source organism: Pseudomonas sp. (assembly GCA_007117785.1). Taxonomy (GTDB): domain Bacteria; phylum Pseudomonadota; class Gammaproteobacteria; order Pseudomonadales; family Pseudomonadaceae; genus Halopseudomonas. Next base: position 18,602 of record SKFV01000353.1, on the reverse strand, counting down.
GGGTGCGGCCAACGTGCGCTGCACAAAGTTGGCGTCCTGGCGCCGCGTGTGCCAGAAGCGATACAGCTCGACCACTGTCGGAAAAGCCTCGCTGGCGGGCTGGATCTGCAAGTGATCACCTGCCTTAAGTTTGCCACTGTGCAGCACACGCACATAGGCCCCGGGTCGTTCCGCCTTGACAAAGCGCTTGGCAAAACCGGCATCACCTACCCGCGCTGCCAAGGTTGCGCAAGGTATCCGCGGCCCGGTAATTTCCAGCAGCAGATCACCACACTGCAAGCGGTCGCCGACGCGCACATTCGGCCACCAGTCATCAACCGTCAGGTTCTCCCCGAAAAAACCCGCTGGCAGCTCATCCCGAGCCAATTCACTGGCCCACCAACTGGCATCCACCTGGCTGTACAAATACAGCGCCTGATCTGGCCCACCATGATGTTTCGGGTTGCCAATAAAATCACTGGCGATACCTTGCTGGCCAATCTCCACAGTGCCGCATACCGATTCTTTGAAATGCCCGGTACGCAGCGTGCGCTGACCGACGGTGAAGTCGCGGGCCCTGGCAGCACTGATGGCACACACCTTAATACTGTCACTGTGCATGAGGTCTCTCGTGTTATTCAATCGAACCATACCCTAACCAATTGCTGGCGAGCAGCCAAGCAGCTTGCATGCTCTCTGCCCACAACGCCACACAAGGCAACATCTTAGACTAAAGAACGATCATTTATTGATCAGCATCACTGGCGCACAGCGATACTCACTTATACACTAAGGGGTATAAGCACAATAAAGCGAGAAGCATCATGTCCAACTCCACGACTATTTCCAATCCTGGTCGTCGCCGGCTGCTCAAATTCGCTGCTCTGGCCGGCGCCACTAGCTTACTGACCAGCCACGGGCTGCAAGCCAGGGGACTAAAAACCTCAGCACACATTGTCATCATTGGTGCAGGCGCGGGTGGCATGGCGATGGCCAATCGGTTGTCACGCAGTCTGGACGGTGCTCATATCAGCTTGGTAGATGAACGCGAAATTCATCACTACCAACCGGGCTGGACGCTGGTTGCTTCCGGAGTTTGGAAACCACAAAGCACCACTCGCCCCAATGCTCGCTTTGTGCCTGCTGGCGTCAATTGGATAAAGGCATCGGCCCGCGATTTTGATCCGGATAACCGCCAGGTCGCTCTCAGCAACGGTGAAACCCTCAGCTATGATTACCTGATTGTGGCCACGGGTTTACAACTTAATTACGAGCTGATTGAAGGCATGGATACTCGGCTGATCGGCCAGCACGGGGTCGGCAGTGTATACGCCAGCCTCGAGGCCGCAACTGCAACCAACCAGTTGATTCAGCAGTGGATTGCCAAAGGCGGTGGGCGCGGCCTGTTCACCATGGCACCGACAGCGATGAAGTGTGCGGGCGCGCCGCTGAAAATGACCTTTACCACCCTGTCACGGCTGGAAAGTACAGGGCAACGGGATAATTATGCAGTAGATTTTTTCTGTCCCGGTGACCGCGTATTCAGCCAACCCTGGGTCAATGACTTTGTGATCCAGCGCTTTGCTGAGCAAGGGGTGCAGCGACATAACTTTCATACCCTAGCGGCAATTGAACCGGAACGCCAGGTCGCTCACTTTCGTCTGGCGGACGGATCAACCAGCGAACAGTCTTTCGATTTCCTCCATGTAGTCCCACCCATGAGTGCACCGGATGCCATTCGCCAATGTGGCCTGGCGGCGCAGGAAGGGCCTTTTATCGGGCAATGGCTGGACGTGGATATTCATACCTTGCAGCATCGCCGTTATCCAGAAGTCTTCGGGATTGGCGATGTCATCGGCGCACCCATCAACAAGACCGCCGCCAGCGTAAAAGCCCAAGCACCTGTGGTCGAAGCAAACCTGTTGGCACAGATCCAGGGACTGCCGCTCCCGCGCCAGCATAATGGCTATACCTCCTGCCCTATGATCACTGGAATAGGCAAAGCCATGCTGGTTGAATTCGGTTATGACATGAACTTCTTGCCATCATTCCCGTTCATTGACCCCACCGAAGAGTCCTGGGCCGCCTGGACGATGAAGGACAAGATGTTGCAACCTGCCTATTACGCAGTTCTGGAAGGCCGAGCCTAGGAGATACCCTGATGACCTTTACCGGTGCACTGACCATCCTCGGCTACGCTGTCATGCCTTACCTCTGGCTGGTTATACTCTTTTTGCTGGTGTTTTTTGCGCTGCAGATTAGCGCCCGCCTGCGCGGCTATCGCTGCCTGAAGTACCCTAAGGCGCTCAGCCTGGGACTATCAGCCCTGATTGGCCTCAGTGGCTTGCTGTGGATCCCGGCCATCACCCATTCCAGACTTGCCTATGTTGCCAGCCTGTTTGACTGGGTTGCCATGCTGGGGGCCTTGCTGGGCCTGACCCTGCTGGCGTTCCTGTTGATTCACCCTGCGAGTTATCTGTTCAAAGGCAAAAAATACCAACCACATCATTGAGACAATAGCGCCTGAGCAATGAACCCAGGCGCTATCATCGGGCAGTTAACGCGCTATGCCGGTGTAATCATCACTGAAGCAAGCGGTATCGCCACACACATTGATCACCTCTGAGGCACTCTGCATAAACGCAGACTTCTGTTGCCGAGCGCTTACCGTGCTGCGCGGAGAGCTGTGAGGGTCATTGCCAACACTGGTATCCGGCCCGGTATTGGTAACCGGCGGCAAGGGATTACCGCGTCCGGTTTCCAGATCAACCGCGCCGGAGTCCCAGACCATGATGGCGCTACCAGCATGTGGATATTGCTCGATACGCGGGATGGCAAAATAGGGATCAACATCCGTATGCTCACCCAGCCGCGCAGTCGGCTCATGAATGGCAGCACCAATGGTGCGCGCCATGATTTCTGCGCTCCAGTGCGTCACCTGGTAGTCCCCCAAGGCCACATGCAGCAGCACAGACTTGTCAGTGGGCGTGTTGGGCAAGTGGTTGCCCGCCAGATGGCTCAGATAGCCGTTATTTTCTGCGCGATCCCAGAGCATCTGCATCAAGGCAAAGGTCATGGTCCGATCGAGTTCATCCGGGTAGGCCGGGTAGAGGATAAAGCCGAAGCGCTCATTGAAAGGTCCATAGCGACGTAACAACAGGCTGTAGTTGCTGCCGGGTACACCCAGCACCCCACGATGGATATTCGGTGCCGTAGCAACGAGTGCGCCACCGAGAATACCGCCCTGACTGTTGCCGTCGTAAAACACCTCGGCGGGATCATATACCAGGGTATCCTCCGGGCCGTGACGGAAGGCAGGGTGCGATTGGAAGCCATCCGGATGGGTCATCAACTCGGCCAGAAACATGAAGTTCAGCAAGCCCTGCTGGCTGCGGTCCAGTTGCTGCGGCAACAGGCTGATATCGGCCAGAATGCGGTGAATGGTGCCGGCGATAAAATCTTCCGTCGCCATACCGACAAAGTCAGCAGCACAGAACATGATGTTGTGCTCATCCTGCATGGCACGCACATTGCCGGCACGGAACTCTCCACCAGGCCCTTCACCGAACAGGCCATGCCCGTAGATGGCCGCCCGAGCGGGCGACACCGCACTGTCTGGGTCAGAGAAATCCGCTACCGTCGACTCGGCAACCTGACAACGGAAACGTGCAGTGAAGGTATCATTGCCATTGCGCACAGTCGGCAAGGCATCCGGATCATCGCTGGCATAATTGAAGCTGCCGCCCGGGGCACCCCCGGCAGAGTTCAGGTAATTGGGCACCTCAAAGGTACCTGTGATACCCCGACTCAACTGCCCCCGGGGACTGCCATCAATCGCCAGACCAACCTCATCAACCGTAAAAACCGGTGCCTGACCACCCAGGCGATTGAACGCATCATCGCGAATGGTCAGCAAGCGCTCGGTCAGTGATTGCTGACTGGCAATGGTGAAATCCCAGGCCAGGGTCAGCTCATCTCGGTTAATCCCGTGGTCTTCCAGGTCGGCAAAGAGCGCATCCATCGCCGGGCGACGTTGTTCGTAAATGCTTTCGCCGGTATCAATGCCATCACGGTAGGCGCGGAATAAAAGATTAGGCTCAAGTAACTCACCCTCAGCATTGCGCGCCTGACGAATGACCGCTATATAACGCTGACCTTCGCTGAAATTCTCCGCCGGACGAATGATCAGCGCCTGGCCAGTGGGGTCCGTGGCGTTGGCGTCCAGTTCGGCCCAGAGCAACTGACGTTCACCCGTATCGGCATTGATCACCAGAATCGGCGCATCCGCATCCAGCGATCGGGCGATATCGGTAATGGGAGCGGCACCGGTTTGCTGTAAATCGATACCCGGCAAGCGGGCCAACAGCATGGAGCCTGGCGAGAAACCGTCGTTACGATTCCATTCTGCTGGATCAATCGCTTTGGCCTCTGTGGTTTGCACGCCCTGCGGTGCCAGTTGGCTTGGCGGGATACTGACCGGTTGTGCTACCGGCATGGCCTCAGCCGCAAAATTCACCCGTAAACCGGTCGCAGTGGCAGCATCGGCCCGGGTAAAGAAGTTATTCGGGAAGGGAAACAGGCAGTACTCCGCCACTGTCTGGTCGCAAATATCCGCAGTAGTCGGATCAAACGCGCTGAGATCGACCGTTTCAGGGACGCTGGTTGATGAACTCGAGCCTGAACCGCCCAGGCAGCCGTGAAGCAGAAAAGCACTGGCAAGCAAACCCAGTGCCGGTAACTTGATTGACATGACCCACTCCTTGTTATTGTTGTCGCTCCTTTACCCTAAGGAAGAGACCGGCAAGTTAACAGGTACAGTTCCGTCAATTCGAGTCAAACAGATGCTACTCCTGCATCGGTGTGAAGCCAGCCACCGCCGCCTTGCCCTGGTCAGCCAGATCAATCAGAGCGCGGTGTTTGGCGGCGTAAGCGGGACAACCGCAGGCCATGCACACCATCATCGGCTCCTTGCGGGTTTCAATTACCTGGACCCCGGCATCCGCCAGCAATTGTGCGCTATCCGGTGGCTGGAATCTCTCATCCGGTTCGCACTGGCGTCCCCCGGAAAACGTTTGTTCGACCCAGACCAGGGCTTCAGTACGCGGTTGATCAGAAGCCAACGGATAGCTGCAGGCGCTCAGTAACACCAGAACAAAGGGCAAGGCTAACTTAAACATCGTTGACTCCCGGTTGTGTGACAGGTTTGGCGCTGACGCCTTCCAGGGTGGCGAAGGAGGTATCCTTGGCGGTCAGCAGAAAATCCTGCAGATAGGACATGCCCAGCATATCTTCACGCACGGCGGCATACAGGGTGCCGAACAGGCCCTCGCTACCCAGCCGCCGCGCACTGACGTAACCGCGCTGGCTGTATTCGGCCAGAGCCCAGTTGGGCAGACAACTGACCCCACGCCCCGAAGCGACCAGTTGCAGCATCATCACGGTTAATTCGGCCGTGCGCACGCTCAAAGGTTCCACGCCAGCCGGATCGAGAAACTGCTTGAACACATCCAGCCGCTCACGCTCGACCGGATAGGTGATCAGGGTTTCTCCGGCTAGATCAGCCGGTTCAATATGGCTGCGTGTCGCCAGTGGATGCTGGTTGCTGACCGCCAGCAGGGCTTCGTAGGTAAACAAGGGTACGTAGCTGATGCCCGGCAGCGTCTGCGGGTCAGAGGTCACCACCAGATCCAGGTCGCCCCGTGCCAGCGCCGGCAATGGCGCAAAGAAATAGCCGGAGGCAAAGTCCACTTCGACTTCCGGCCAGGCAATACGAAACTGGTCGATGGTTGGCATCAACCACTGAAAGCAGCTATGGCACTCAATCGCCATATGCAGGCGCCCGGCCTGACCGCCAGCCAGCCGTTGCAGATCCCGTTCAGCCTGACGTACCTGCGGCAATAACTGGTCAGCCAGACGCAACAGCCGCAGTCCGGCACTGGTAAAACGCACCGGCTTGGTCTTGCGTACAAAAAGCGGCAATCCCAGACGCTGCTCCAGGTCTTTCAACTGGTGCGACAGTGCCGATTGGGTCAGATGCAAGCGCTCGGCGGCCTCGACCAGGCTTTCGGCCTCACGCAGGCTGACCAGGGTGCGCAGATGGCGTAATTCCAGCATGCAGCCTCCAATATGAATAAAACTTGATCATAGCATTAATACAATGAGTTTGATTCAACACCGCCAAAGGTCGACTCTTGTTACCAAGCATCTGGCAACCAAGGAGAGCCAATATGATCACTGCACACAATCTGGGATTTCCGCGCATCGGGCGCGATCGTGAACTGAAATTTGCCCTTGAAAACTACTGGGCGGGAAAACTTGAGCGCAGTGCCCTGGAAGACTGCGGCCGGTCCTTACGCCACAGTCACTGGCAACAACAGGCTGAGGCCGGACTGGATCTGCTGCCCGTGGGCGATTTCCACTGGTATGACCAGGTACTGACCCAAAGCCTGATGCTGGGCGCCATCCCTGCCCGCTTTGCCGCGGATGCCGAGCCCGATCTGGATACCCTGTTCCATCTGGCCCGTGGCACCCACCCGGACAAGCCAGGCACTTTCGCCTGCGAGATGACCAAGTGGTTTGATACCAATTACCACTATCTGGTCCCGGAGCTGCATGCCGAGCAAACCTTCAGCTTGCAATGGACTCAGCTATTTGACGAGGTCGCCGAGGCCCAGGCGCTGGGCTACCGGGTCAAGCCGGTGCTGATCGGCCCGCTGACCTGGCTCTGGCTGGGCAAGATCAAGGGCGAAGACTTTGATCGACTGCAATTGCTCGATCGCTTGCTGCCGGTGTATCAGGACATTCTCCAGCGTCTGGCTGACCAGGGTATCGATTGGGTGCAGATCGACGAGCCCATTCTGGCGCTGGATTTGCCGACCGACTGGAAAGCTGCGTTTGAAAGCAGCTACAACCAATTGCAACGAGCGCCGGTCAAACTGCTGCTGGCCACCTATTTCGACAGTCTTGACGATAACCTGGGCCTGGCCTGCAACCTGCCCGTGGCAGGCCTGCATGCCGACCTGGTGCGTGCACCCGAGCAATTGCCGCTGCTGCTGGATCGTTTGCCCCGTTACAAAGTACTGTCCCTCGGCGTGGTCAACGGACGTAACGTCTGGCGCAGCGACCTCGACCAGGCCCTGAAGCTGTTGCAGCCGGCCGCCGAGCGCTGCGAGCAACTCTGGATTGCCCCCAGCTGCTCATTGCTGCACAGCCCGGTCGACCTCGGTCGAGAAAGCGAACTGGACGCCGAACTGCGCAGCTGGCTGGCCTTCGCCGAGCAGAAGCTGCAGGAAGTCAGCCTGCTTGCCCATGCGCTGCGCACACCGGATCGTGCGGACGTCCAGCAGGCGTTGGCAGATTCCGCGGCGGTGCAGCAGTCGCGCAAAACCTCGGTTCGGGTACACAACCCTGACGTGGCGGAGCGATTGCGCGCCCTGACTGCGGCGCACAGCCAACGCAACACCGGCTTCACCGACCGCGCCCGTCTGCAGCAGGACAAGCTGCAACTGCCGCTGTTACCCACCACCACCATCGGCTCATTTCCGCAGACTCGTGAGATCCGCCAGCAACGTCAGGCCTGGAGGCAGGGAAAACTGGATGACGCCAGTTATCAGAACGCCATGCGCGCCGAGATTGCTCAGGTGATTGCTGAGCAGGAAACACTGGGGCTGGATGTATTGGTGCACGGTGAAGCCGAGCGTAACGATATGGTCGAGTACTTTGGCGAACAGCTTGATGGCTATGCCTTTACCCGCTTTGGCTGGGTACAGAGCTATGGGTCGCGTTGCGTGAAACCGCCAATCATTGTTGGCGATGTCAGCCGCCCGGCGCCGATGACCGTCGAGTGGGCGCGCTATGCCCAGAGCCTGAGCAGCAAGCCGGTGAAGGGCATGCTGACCGGCCCGGTCACCCTGCTGATGTGGTCTTTCCCGCGCGACGATGTCAGTCGGGAAACCAGTGCCTTGCAACTGGCGCTGGCGGTACGCGATGAAGTGCTTGATCTGGAGGCTGCCGGCATCGGCATTATCCAGATTGATGAGCCGGCGTTCCGCGAAGGCTTGCCGCTAAGGCATGCGGCCCAGCCGAATTACCTGGAATGGGCGGCCCGTGCCTTCCGGTTGAGCGCCAGCGGCGTCGCTGACCAGACTCAGATCCATACGCATATGTGCTATAGCGAGTTCAACGATACGCTGGATGCCATTGCCGCCATGGATGCTGATGTAATCACCATCGAAACCTCGCGCTCGGACATGCAACTACTGGATGCCTTTGCCGATTTCGCCTACCCGAATGCGATTGGCCCCGGCGTCTATGATATCCACTCGCCGCGCGTGCCCAGCCAGGATGAAATGGTCAACTTGCTCGATAAGGCGCGCAGGGTCATCAATCTGGAGCGCTTGTGGGTCAACCCTGACTGTGGGCTGAAAACCCGCGGCTGGCCGGAAACCCGCGCCGCCTTGCAAGCCATGGTTGCCGCTGCGCGGCAATTGCGCAGCGAGCATGCCACGGCTGCAGCTTGAAACCGGCGTTTTTGCGCCGCGGCCTTGCCAAAGCGCAGACAACCAGCAAGACTCGGCATGACGTTATCGCATGGTAGCGTCATACCGCGTTGTTTCAACCAACCGCTGAGGGAGCATGCAGGCAGCCAATCCAAACGCCAGTGACTTGCGGCCCAAGGCCGTTTTCAGTGTACTGGTGGCCGGTCATCGAGCGGCCAGACTCGAACGCAACTGGTATGCGGACGAGCAAATAGCCGGCAGCCGGAAAACTCACTTACAGGACAGCCTGCAGCAGGTGCTCATCGCCTTGCGCAATAGCGCTGCACGCGCCTGCAAACAGGCCGAAGGCGTATTGCAAGCCACCGACGACCCGGATTACCGCTTGCTCACCGGCAGCGCCGATGGCACCGACGCCCTCGCGCGCGAGCTGGCAAGCCCGAGTGGCTTTCGCTTGCAAGTGATCAGCGCCGACGCGCCAACACCCGCCACAGTGAGCCATGCAGATCGCTGGTTATCACTTGGTATGACACCAGAAGAATCTGAACGCGAGCTGGGTCAGGACGCCTATTCTGTCCGCGACGCCCTAGCCGCAAGCTTTGCCGATGTACTGATTGCGGTCTGGGACGACCAGGAATCGGCACACATTCGCAGCGGCACCGCCAGACTGATACGTACCGCCTTATTGCAACGCAAACCTGTGGTGCTGCTTTACCTGCAAAGCAACGAGGATCACCCCCAGCTGTATATGAGCGACCTGCAACAGCTGACCGATGCCCGCTTACAGGAGCTGGAAACCCTCGGCCATCGCAGCGAATTACTGCACGACTGTTTTCAACCCTGCAGCGATGATGCCGCGCTGGTATCCATCTTCAGCCATTGGCTAAAGTTGCTGTTGACCCCCTTTGCCCCGGCGCAACATGCAGACAACCCCGAAGCCAGCTTTCGCTGGCGGATTCGCGCGCAGCGCTCGCTGCTCGGCTACAGCCGACAATGGTTGATTCACTGGACAGGAAAAGGCCCTCGGCCACTAGCCGTCAGCGAATGGTTGCGCGGCATTCTGCTTTGGCTCGGACTAATGCTGACCCCCCGCCATCCGACTCCAGCCTGGCAACTCTTCGAGCTACTCGAAGAGCAGGAGCCGCGCCCCAGTCGGCATGAAAGCATCCTGCATCATGTGCATTTATTCTGCTCGGCACTATTGCGGCTGGACGGAAAAGGCCTATTGACAGCCTTGCGTCCAGATCCGGCCAAGGCCAGCCAACCGACAGCGGTTGACTTCCTACCAGTGGATGAAACCAGTCTCAACGCCAGTTTTCAGCGGGCTGACCGTATTGCCCGGCTCTATGCGCGGCGGCGCCGCGATCACAGTTGGGCAATTTTTGTAGCCGCCGCCTTGGCAGTGTTTTGCGCCGTAGCGGGTTCACTGGCTCTATGGCCAGCCAACCAGAGCGGATTCTGGCTATTCTGGGGCATCTGCGAGTTTATTCTGCTGCGCTATATTATTGGCCATGTGCTGCAATCGCGTGATCGCGACTGGCACGGCCACTGGATGCGTTATCGCTTTATTGCCGAACAGCTGCGCTATTTACAAATCGGCTACCCGCTATTAGTCATGCCCCAGGCCTTTCAACGCCCAAGCTGGACAGTACACAGCCGCAATGGCGAAGCTCGCTGTGAACTGGTGTCCGCCGAACTCTGGTTGCTGCAGCGCTTGCTGATTGCTGCCGGCCTGCCACGTCCGCTAGCAGCTACCAGCCCAGACGACGCCAGGCATTACAGCCTGACCGAGCATAATTCTCTTGCGCTGCGCTACTTCCATGCTGCACTGGAAGAACACCGCGACTACTTTGCGCACAGCTATCATCGTCTGCATCAGGATCACGAACTCCTGCATCGATTGGCCATGGTGCTGTTCGGCACCACCTTTGTGGCTGTTACCTTGCATTTTTTTGTCAACATCAGCTGGATTCTGTTATTCACAGCCTTTCTTCCCGCGTGGGGTGCGGCGATTCACGGCATTCTGACGCAAAATGAACTGGTTCGCATGTCAGCAATGGCCGGTAGTGTCTGGCAACAACTGCAGACGCTACACGCCGCCTGCAGCCTGCATGCCCGTACCATGCGCACGCATACCAGCGACTATAGCCGCTGGGAACAAACCCGAGACTTGCGCCAACTGGTGCAAACGCTGACACAGATCCTGTCGAATGAGAATCAGCACTGGCGTACCCTGTTGCAGCACAAAGACCCGGAATTACCTGGCTGACTATGCGTCTGGATCGATTACTCAGTAACCAGAACGGCATCAGCCGACAGACCGCTCGCGAACTACTGCGCCAAGGTCGGGTGCGCGTGGATGACCAGATCTGCCATGATGGCCTGAGGGCGATTAGCCCCTTCATGCAGGTCTGCCTCGACGAGGATTGCCTGCAGGCAGCCAAACCCGGGCACTATCTGATGCTGAACAAGCCAGCCGGCTACCTCAGCGCCACCCGGGACCCACAACATCCGACCGTACTCGACTTGCTGCCCGCAGAGCTGCGTCCGCAGCTGCATCTGGCCGGGCGCCTTGATCGCAGCACCACCGGGTTATTGGTACTGACCAATGACGGGCAATGGTCTCGTCAACTGACCGCGCCAAGCGCCAAACTGCCCAAGCGCTATCGGGTCACCACCAGCGAACCCATCGCTGAAGAGGCCGCCGAGCGTTTTGCACAAGGGATCTATCTGGAACGGGAGAATCTGCTGACCAGCCCCGCCGAACTGCACTTGCTGGCTCCCTGCGAGGCACTGCTGACCATCTATGAAGGCCGCCACCATCAGGTCAAGCGCATGTTTCATGCCGTAGGCAACCGGGTCTGCGGCTTGCACCGCGAGCTCATGGGCCCACTGCTACTGGATTCATCACTGGCACCCGGTAAATACCGCTTACTGAGTACCGCTGAAATCCAGGCCGTATGGGCCCAACCTGACCCGGATCATTCAGCGCAGAGGCCTGCACATGTTAGGCTGCCTGCTCCAGAATGACCATGCACAGGAGTGCTCATGACCCGTCGTCCCGGCTGGGTGTTCTATACCTCACTGATTCTGCTCTCACTCTTTGTTCTGCTCGGCGCCAGTCGACCTGACCAACTGGCGCAATGGGCAGACCAGGCACTGCAATTCACCACCCTGCACTTTGGCTGGCTGTACCTGTTCGCCACCACAGGCTTTCTGATCTTCTGTATCGGGATTGGCTTTAGTGACTATGGGCGCATACGCCTGGGCGCTGATGGCGAAGCGGCAGAATTTTCCTACCCGGCCTGGCTGGGGATGATTTTTTCAGCCGGCATGGGTGTAGGCCTGGTGTTCTGGGCCGTGGCCGAGCCCATGAGTCACCTGGCCAGCCCGCCCTTTGGTCAGGCAGAACCGGGCAGCCCAAAGGCCGCACAACTGGCCATGCAATACTCGCTGTTCCACTGGGGTTTCCATCAATGGGCCAACTTTGCCGTCGTCGGGCTGGCAATCGCCTATGTGCGCTTTCGCCAGCAAAGACCCGGATTGATCAGTGAAACCTTTCGCTCAACACTGGGCTCACGGGTGGATGGTGGCTGGGGCCATGCGATCAATATTCTCGCCGTGGTGTCGACCGTCTTCGGGGTCGCCACCACGCTCGGGCTGGGCGTTATCCAGATCAACAGCGGCCTGGTCAGCGTTGCCGGTATCGGCTTTGGCAGTTCACAGCAATTGGCGATTCTGGCAGGGGTGGCGATCATTTTCCTGCTCTGCGCCATGGCACCGCTGGAGAGCGGCATCCGCTATGTCAGTGATGCCAACATGCTGCTGGCAGCCGCTCTGCTGATCTTTGTCTTTATGGTCGGCCCAACTGATTTTATTACTGCCGTAATGACCACCGCGATTGGCGATTATGCCAGCAACATGATTGGCATGAGTCTGATCATGTCGCCCTACACCGGAGACGACTGGGTAGAACGCTGGACCATTTTCTATTGGGCCTGGGGCCTGTCCTGGGCGCCCTTTGTCGGTAGTTTTATTGCGCGGATTTCCCGCGGCCGCACAGTGCGTGAATTTGTCGTCGGCGTGATCGGCATGCCAGTCTTGCTGAGTATTCTGTGGTTTGCCACCTTTGGTGGCTCGGCACTCTTCTTCGAGTTATTCAGAGATGCCGGCATCAGCGCCGTGGTCGCTGGCGAGATGAGCGCCGGCCTGTTTGCCACGCTGGCCCAGCTTCCCGGCAGCGCGATAACCAGTGTGCTGATGCTGTTACTGATCACCCTGTTCGTCATCACCTCGGCGAACTCGGCGACCTTCGTACTTGGCATGTTTACCAGCCATGGCGTACTCACGCCCAAGCGCTGGTCACGCCTGATCTGGGGTGTTGTTCAGGTACTGGTAGCCGGGGTATTGCTGCTCAGTGGCGGACTGATTGCACTGCAGACCATTTCCATTCTGGCCGCACTGCCCTTTATGCTGTTGATGATTTTCATGGCCATTTCTCTGCTCAGCGCCCTGCGTAATGAACAGCGACAAATTGAACTGCATGAAGCCGTTACCCGCGAGCGTTTGATGCGTATGCTTAACCATAGTGATCATTTGGGTGAACCCATGGCGCCCGAATCGACCAATGCCGAAGATCCGGCAGCAGTAAACGTTGCTCCACCATCAGGAGACCGACAATGAGCCAACAGCAACCCGACAACAGCACTGTCGCCTGTGAAGATCCACTGGCGAAACACCGCACCCCCAAAGGTTTTTCCGATCAAGTCGCCTTCCGGCTGACTCGTCTGTTACGCTTTTTCGCTGACAGTTTCTTTGCCCAACGATACGGTCACCGCGCCGTGGTACTGGAAACCGTGGCCGGCGTACCGGGCATGGTCGGCGGCATGATTCGCCATATGCGCAGCCTGCGTCGCCTGGAAGATGACCGCGAATGGATTCATACCTTGCTAGCAGAAGCCGACAACGAGCGCATGCACTTGATGACCTTCGTCAAGATTGCCCAGCCGAACTGGTTCGAGCGCATGATCATCCTGCTGGCCCAGGGCATCTTCTTTACCGCTTTCTTTCTGCTCTACGTGATTTCCGGACGGACCGCGCACCGGCTGGTCGGTTATTTTGAAGAAGAAGCGGTCTACAGCTATACCCAGTACCTGGCCGAGATCGATAACGGCAAGCTGGAAAATGTACCGGCGCCCCAAATTGCCATCGACTACTGGAAGCTGCCCGCTGACGCCCGGCTGCGAGAGGTCGTCATCGCTGTCCGGGCGGATGAGGCCGAGCATCGCGATGTGAATCATGGCTTTGCCGACAGTTTTGACCGCCCCGAGGAAGTCCGCCAATAGGCGTCCCCCTGTTAGCCGCAGAACGCAATCACGTTCGTCAGCTCATCCGAGTGGCAGCTTGCTATCATTTAAGTCTATTGGCAGTATTAGTGCCATAATTCACCCGATCGCATCGCTGCAGACTTGGCTCAAGGGTGCTGGCGCCGGCCCCGACAACTTACCCTTTTCAGCATGGACTTGTGCAGCTTGAAGCAACTCAAGGTAGTCAAAATTTCCAGCGATCGGCTTTGCCTCGGCATGTATGTCAGTGAGCTGGATTGTTCCTGGCTGGAGACGCCTTTTCCTCTCCAGGGGTTGCTGTTGCAACACGAAGATGACTTGCACACGTTACGTGCCCTGTGCGACCAAGTGGGGATTGACGTCGTCAAAAGTCAGCTATCGGGCGAGGATATCCAGGCGATTGCCAACGCGCCGCCGCGTTTGCTGGCCAGAAACTACCCCCTGCTTACCAGCACCGAACAGGAGCTTGATGCTGCGGTTGGCAAGTATGCTGACAGCCTCAACAATATCGAGCAGGTATTGCACAGTGTCGCTGAAGGTCAGGCCCTGCGAAGCAAGCAGATGCTGGGTGCGGTGCGCGACTGCCTGGAATCCATTATGCGCAACCCCACTGCCATGCTCTGGCTGATGCGCATCAAGCATGCCGATCGTTACACCGCTGAGCATTGCCTGAACGTGGGTATTCTGGCGATGAATTTTGGCCGCTATCTGGGATTGGGACGCCAGCATATCGAATGGCTGGGCCTGTGTGGCATGTTGCATGATGTCGGCAAGATGCAGGTTCCTCAGGCGCTGCTGAACAAGCCCGGACGCCTGACGGCGGAAGAGTTTGATATAGTCAAACGCCATGCCGAGCATGGTTACCAGGCCCTGCGCGATGATCCGGATCTGCCAGCCGATGTTCTGCAGGCCGTGCTCAGCCACCATGAACGGCTGGATGGCACCGGCTATCCACACGGGCTAAGTGAAACCAGTATCAGTTTTTTTACCCGCATCACCAGTATTGTCGATGCTTATGATGCTATCACCAGTCAGCGCTGCTACAGCTCGGCACAGCCTTCGGACAAGGCCCTGCAAATTCTTTATGCCAACCGCAACAACCAGTTTGATGCCCGTCTGGTCGAACGCTTTATCCAGTGTGTCGGCCTCTATTCCCCCGGTGCCATTGTCGAACTGAACAATGGCGAGCGCGCCGTTATCATTGCCGCCAATCCCGCAGCTGACTTCCGCCTGTGCCCCAAGGTCGCCGTCGTACGCGATGCCGAGGGGCATGCTATACAGGAACGTATTGTTGACCTGGCTGCCGAACGACAGCGGCCCGTGGAGCAACAGCTGCGCATCAAGCGCCTGCTGACTCTGGAAGAATCCGGCATCGACCTGGAAAGTTTCACCCGCAACACCCTCAACCCTGACCAACCTGGACCATAACTCGCTCATCTTCTGCGACAAAGCCCGTGCAACCATCAAAGCCACTGATATATCAGGATATTTCCCTTATCGGCAGGGACGCGCACCCTGTGCCATACTGACAATACATACATAACCGGAGTAAGCACATGAGCGATCATCATGTTTACAAAAGGGTTGAGATTGTTGGCTCGTCCAAAACCAGCATTGAAGATGCCATCAACAATGCCATTGCCGAATGCAGCAAGAATGTGCGTAACGTCGAATGGTTTGAAGTGGTGGAAACCCGGGGCCATATCGTTGATGGCAAAGTCGGGCATTACCAGGTTGTATTGAAAATCGGCTTCCGTATCGAAAACAGCTAAGCTGATTGTGTTACTGCTGCGCCGCCCGCCTGGCCTGGGCGGCCTGCACTACCCGCTGCGCGGGTACCGCCAACTGGCGCAACAGATACGCCTTGAAATGTGGTGACCATGGCTGTCGTTCAACAGCTTGCTGCATGCAACCCATCCACGCCTCGGCATCTGCTGTATCGATCGGCCAACGGGCATGAAAAGCAGGAATACTGATACTCCCGTATTTCTCCTGAAACAACCTGGGGCCACCCAACCAGCCGGACAGAAAACAGCTCAGCTTGTCGCGCGCCGGGCCTAGGTCGGCCGGGTGCACACTGCGAATACGCTCTGCTTCCGGCCAGCTATCCATCACCTGATAGAAGTCATCCACCAATTGGCGAATACCCTCAATGCCACCGGCTGCCTGATAGGAGGCATCCGTCTCGCCATAACTCGGCTTGTCGTTCATAACCCGGCATCCCCCAGCCAGACACCCAGCAACAGATAGAGCAGCGCTGCCTGCAACAACACCACAATGACGCTGATCAGAAAGCCACGCAGAATGCTGGTACCCAGAGCAAAGGCAAAAACCCCGGCGCCAATCAATGCCGATAGCAACATGGTTAGCCACTCACCCAGGGCAAGCAACTCCAGCCCGGCAAACAACCCGGTCAACAAGACGACCGCCACCAGTGCCGGCATAAAACCAGTTTTCTCTGCCTTGACCAGGCGTGCGGCAATCATCACCGGCACCACCAGAAACAGAATCAGTGCAACCAACAGCAGGATCATTTGCATACAGCGGCCTCCTCAGGCGCGTAACCGACGGCTATTCTACCGGTCAGGCCCAGCCTGGTGTGCCTTGACATCGGATTCAGGCTCTGAAATGCAACAAGCTGTGCTGAGGGGCACTAGAGTCGCCCTTGCGCCAGCAATTGCCGGTACCAGCGCCGCGTGAGCCAGGCCGCAGCCAGCAAATAGGGAATCGCCGCAGCTACCCACATGATCAACCCGGCCAGTTGCTGGTCCTGCAGGTTCCGCGCCTCGCCGTACAGCGGGCTGCTGGCAAAGGTCAGCAGGGCGCCGAGAAAGCCGGTATGCATCAGGGTAAACAATAGCGCCAGCAGGGCAAAGGGCAGATTACGCGCACTGGCACGCAGGATTGCCCACCAGAACAAGCCGGCAGAGAGCAGAAAACACAAATGCTCGATCAGGTGCCACCAGGGATCCTCGACTGCCAGCATGTAGAAGCGCGGCACATGCCAGAACCAGATAAAGAATCCGTGCAGATAGGCCATATACAGCGGATGCCTGGCCATGCGCAAAGCGGGTCGCCAGATTACGTGCAGATGGCGCCCCCAACCAGCCGCAAGCTGCGGCAGGGGCCGGCACAGCACCCACAGCGGTGCGATCACCACCATAAGCAGCATATGCTGGGTCATGTGCGCCGCGGTGCTGGTCTTGGCCCAGTCATCCAGTGGACCCAGCAAACTCAGAATCGCCAGCAACAAGGCCAGATAGAAAATGAGGTTGGCCCAGCGCCCGGGCGGCCTACGCCGACTGCCCTGCCAGTACAAGACCCAAAATACGCCGAGCAGCAGCGCCGTCAGGCCGGCTGACCACTGCTCAGCCCCCTGGCTGTCAAACAGGCTGTGCGCCGCCGCGTCCGGACTGATCGACAGTAACAGCGCAAGGATCAGAACCGGTATCAGATACATGGCGGCAGATAGAGTACGGGCAAGACCACAAACAGCGCTGCCCCAGCAGACAAGGCGTTGACCAGCAAGCCCAGCCAGATCAAAAAATGGGCGTCTGACTGGCGCTGCAAGGCCCGCCAACTGCGCCAGATCAGCAGGGCATAGAGCGCCATAAACGGCAAGATCAGCACCCCGAGCCCGAGGTTGATAGTGTTCCAGGGGGATGCCCAGGCCTGTGCCTCAGGCAGCCCGGCACACCCCAGTGACAAGGCGGCATAGAGCAGCACAAACCACAGGCACCAGATCAGCAAGCCGGTCAGTGCGTGGGCTGGATGATCAGGGCGACAGAGCGCCAATAGCACTGCACGCATCAGGCGGGCCCCCACCAGGTGGGCAAGAGTACAAAGGCCACCACACTGACCCAGTAAATCGTCAGGCTGTATTGCCAGAACGGCCGCAGCACCAGGGTTTCATAGGGTAACTGCACGCTGACATAACCCAGGCGCACTCGCCAGGCCTGCAGCAGGGTCACCACGCTGGCCAGGCCACTGTGAAACAGCAGATAGCAGAGCATGACCAGAATGATTGCATCGTGGGTCAGGCTTTGCGGTTGCAGATCAGCATCGACCAGCAGCTTGATCAGCACCAGCGTATGCGCCAGGCCCAGCAGCGCGACTTGCGTGACACCCCAGTTCAGGCCCTCGCCCTTGCCCTGTTGCAGCTGCTTGACCAGGTGCTGATAGCGCCAGCAAGCGGCCGTCAGCAAAGCACCGCAGAGCACCAGACTTAGCAGATCAAAGGGTGGTTGTTCCGGCAGGCGCCAGTTGGGTGCTACCGTCCACAGATAGAACCAGCCAAACAGCAGCGACAGATACAGGGCCGCATCGGCCATCAGGGTCACCAGCATACCCCAGCGGCCGGGACCGTCCTGGGTGCGCGAATGCAAGGGTGGGTTCTCCGGCTCATCCACTCCCAGCGGCGCTGCATCGCGCTGCACACCGTTTTCCCAACTCCAACGCAACAGGAAAATCGCTGCCAGCCCACAACCCGCCAATGCCAGCGGATAGACCCGCAACAGCAAGCTGATACAGACCACCGCCAGCCCCAGCGACGCCAGCAAGGGCCACCAGGAGTTGGTTGGCAGGTGCACCACTTCTTTGATCCGCGCGCTAATGGCATCGGTGCCATACATTTCACGGCGCCCGTGACTGGCGTCCGGCAAGCCATAGTCGCCATCGGCGATACGCGCTGGCAAGGCCGGATCACGCCACAGCGGATGCCGGTCGTTGACCTCGGGAATGCTGGCAAAGTTGTAGGTGGTTGGCGGCATATCCGTTGCCCATT